>CAZQUJ010000001.1:0-51100 GCA_964596605.1 uncultured Candidatus Saccharibacteria bacterium
TGCCATGAATTCATGATACCTTACCTTTCGTATTTAAAGGTGGGGAGAAGAACAAGGTAAAATATATTGGATTGTGGGAGCGATTGTTGTTATTTTAATAATCTTAATATTAGTTTTTTCTGGTCAAAATAAAAACAAAGAAACTATAAAAATTGGTTTTCTTGGTCCATTAACTGGAGATGCCGCATTGTATGGTTTGAACGCTCAAAAAGGTGCTCAACTGGCAATTGACGAAATTAATTCTAATGGAGGGGTTGATGGTAAAAAAATAGAATTAATTTCAGAAGATTCAAAGTGTAATTCTAGCTTAGGGGTTTCAGCTTTTAATAAGTTGATAAGTGCGGATAAGATTGATTATTTATTGGGGGATATGTGTTCTTCTGTTACTCTAGCTGTATCTTCAATGGCCGAAGAAAATAAAATAGTAGTAATGTCCCCTGGTTCTACTAATTATCAAATTTCAAATTCTGGAGATTACATTTTTAGAACTGTTCCATCAGATGCTTTACAGGGGAAAAAGGGAGCAGAAATAGCGTATGAAAATAATTATAGAAAGGCTGCTATTTTTTACATTGGAGACAATGATTATGGAGAGGGCCTCAAAAAAGTTTTTAACGAAAGATTTACGGAACTAGGTGGGGAAGTGGTATTTTCAGAATCACATCTTTCTGGTGACACAGATTTTAAAACACAGTTAATAAAAATAAAATCAAAAAATCCAGATGTTTTATATCTTCCGACACAAACACAAGAGGCCGGTTTGATAATTAAGCAAGCTCAAGAGTTGAATTTAAATATCCCAATAATAGGAACCGAAACAATGCAAAATGTTCAGTTTCTTAATCTGACCAATGACTCATCAGAAAAAGTAACATTCACTTCTTTTTCTGAGTTTGATGGAGAAAGTGCTACTAAGTTCCTAGAATCATATAAAGAAAAATATAATGTGGAAGAAAAAGATATTTACTCCGATTATTCTTATGATGCAGTTTATGCAATAGTTAATTCAATGAAAAAATGTAACAGAATAACTCCTGAATGTGTAAAAACAAACCTTTATTCTGTTTATTTTATGGGATCAACGGGCCCAGTATCTTTTGATAAAAATGGGGATGTAGAAGGAAAAGACTTCACTGTTTTTAAAGTGGAAGATGGAAAATTTATAAGGCAATAATCATGTTAATTAATTATTCATGAAAAAACAAAATAAAATATATTGGATAGTGGCGGTGGTGGTTATAATTGTCTTAGTTGTTTTTCTTTCTTTAAATAATAAAGAAAAAATAAATGAGAAAATTAAAATTGGTGCCCTAGTACCCTTAACTGGAGATGTTGCTTCTTGGGGAGAAGCCATGAAGAAGGGATTTGATCTAGCCTTAGTAGACTCAGGGATAAAAAATGTTGAATTAATTTATGAAGATGATAAATGTGAACCGGCAACTGGCGTGACTGCTACTCACAAGTTAATTGATGTAGATAAGGTTACTGCAGTAGCGGGAACTACTTGTTCCAGTGTGACCTTAGCCATAGCTCCTATATTTGAACAAAATAAAACAATTTTGATGGCTATTGGGTCTTCAGCTCCAGATATAACAAACTCGGGAGATTATATCTTTAGAATGTGGCCGTCTGATAACTACGAAGCTTCTTTGATGGGTAAGTATATATCAGGGTTACAAGACAATCAAAATTTAAGTGTTTTGTATTCCAATAATGATTATGGTTTAGGGTTTAAAAATGCCCTAGAAGAAGAATATAAAAAAAGTGGAAAGACTATATTGTTTTCAGAACCTTTCAAGAAGGGCGACTCTGATTTGAGAACCCAATTAACTAAAATTAAAGAATTAAAAACTGATGGTATTTTTCTAATAGGTGTTCCGGCTGATTTAAAAATAATTCTAAAACAAATAGCAGAAATGAATATTGAGAGTCAATTGTTTTCCACCGTTAATATAATTGAACCCCAAATACTTTCAGAAAGTACTGTTCCGGTTGATGGTATAGTGTATGGTGAATTAGAAATGTCTCAAGACTTAAAACAAAAATTAATTGATAGTTATGGAAATGAAGGTGAGAGTGTCTTAGCTAGTTCTTTTGCTTACGACGGAATGATGTTAATATTAAATTCTATAAAGGAATGCGGAGGAAATTCTAGTTGTATTAAAAATGAATTGTATAAAGTTAAGGGGTATGAAGGTGTTAGCGGAATAACATCATTTGATAAAAATGGTGATCCGGTTGATAGAAATTTTATAATTAAAACTATAAAGAATAGAGTTCCATCGGTGTTGGAAAATTAATGTCTGTTTCAATTTGGTTGCTATAGTCATGATTTAGTCGCTTTTCTCCTTTGACAGCAAGGCTTTTTGTCTGTCCTATAAAGAATAATTTAAACACGGATTTTAATCCTTGCAAAGGGGTCTCCTTTTGTCTATACTTTAAGAGTATGTGGACTGTTTATTAATTTAATCTTTTTATCATGAAAAAACAAAATAAAATATATTGGATAGTCGGGGCAATTATTGTAATTGTCTTGGCTGTTTTTGTTTCTTTAAACGAGAAAGAGAAAATAGATGAGAAAGTTAAAATAGGGATATTAACTCCATTAACTGGTGATATGAATTCTTGGGGCCAGGCAACGTCTAAGGGTGTTGAACTAGCGTTAAGAGATTCAAAGATGGATAACATTGAGTTGATTTATGAAGATAGTAAATGTGACGTATCTACTGGCGTAACAGCAACTAATAAGTTAATAGGAGTAGATGGTGCTAGCGTTATATTTGGAACTAACTGTTCCGGTGTAACCCTGTCTATTGCTTCAATAGTTGAACAAAAAGAAGTAGTGCAAATGGCTATTGGTTCTTCAGATCCTGCTATAACAAATGCAGGTGATTATACATTTAGGATGTGGCCATCAGATGATTATGAAGCCTTGGTTATAGGTAATTATATGGTTAATAGTGGATATAGTAATTTCGGTATTCTCTATATGAATAATGATTATGGTGTTTCTTTTAAGAATGCACTTAAAAAGGTATATCAAGATAATGGAAAAGAAATAGTAGTTGAAGAACCTTTTGAACAAAATGGTAGTGATTTTAAAACTCAATTAATTAAAATAAAGAAAGCCAATCCAGATGCTTTGTTTGTTGTAACTAATCCATCTGAGGCCACAGTAATTTTTAAACAAATTAGTGAACTTAAGATAGAAACACAACTTTTCTCCTCTGGTTGGTTAATAGAAGATCCTCAAATTCTTACAGGTAGCTCAGACTTTATTGAGGGGGTTATCTATGCAAACATGGAACTATCTACTGATTTAAAAGATAAAATGATAGAAAATTATGGAGATGAGGGAGAAAATTTAGCTGTTAGCTCTTTGTCTTACGACGGAATGATGTTAATATTAAATTCTATAAAGAAATGCGGAGGAAATTCTAGCTGTATAAAAGATGAATTATATAAAGTTAAAGGATATGAAGGTGTTAGCGGAATAACATCATTTGATAAAAATGGTGATCCGGTTGATAGAAATTTTATAATTAAAACTATAAAGAATAGAGTTCCATCGGTGTTGGAAAATTAATGTCTGTTTCAATTTTATTACAATTGTTGATTAATGGATTAGTTGCTGGAGCAATTTATTCTTTGGTTTCTTCAGGTTTTTCGTTAATATACTCAGTTAATAAATTCGTTCATTTTGCTCACGGAGCAGTTATTGCTTTTAGTGCCTATTTCTTATATTTTCTTTTTTCTAAATTGGGTGTCACTTTTTGGTTAGCTGTTATCTTATCTGTCATTTTCAGTGCTTTCTTGGGATATATTACAAATGAATTAATATATAAACAATTAAGAAAAAGGAAAGCCTCACCAGTTATCCTATTAGTCTCTGGCGTTGGACTTTTAATTCTTTTGGAATCTTTGATATTGATATTTTTTGGAGCTGATGTTAAGGTCATCAATTTGATTAAAGTTTCCAAGGGGTTAGAATTTATGGGAGCCATAATAACTCCATTACAAGTTATTATTATCCTAACTTCAATTATCTTGTTAATTATTCTATTTTGGTTTATGAAGAAGTCCAAACTAGGTAAAGCTATGAGAGCTGTGGCGGACAACAAAGAAGTGGCGGAAATAGTTGGAATATCTTCAGAAAAAATATATTCTTGGAGCTTCATTATCGGATCGGCAGTTGCTGGAATTGCTGCCGTCTTAATTGGATTAGAACAAAATTTAGAACCAACAATGGGAACTAATCTAATGATTAAAGGGATGACTGCTTCTATAATTGGTGGAATTGGCTCTGTTCCAGGTGCTATTTTAGGGGCTTTTTTACTTGGAATTTTAGAAAATTTTGGTATTTGGTTTTTACCTTCTGGTTACAAAGACGCAATAGTCTTTACTTTATTATTTATCTTTCTTTTGTTTAGACCACAAGGGTTACTTGGTATAAAGAGAAGAGCTGAAAAATAGGATGGAAGCTTATTTTATACATTTAGCTATATTGGTTGGAATTTATTTGATACTTGCAATGTCCTTACAATTGTCTATTGGCTATACAGGTTTAATGAATTTTGGACACATTGCTTTTTATGCTATAGGTGCTTATGTTTCAGCTTTACTTACCTTAAATGGTGTTCCTTTTATTGTAGCTTTTGTTTTAGCTGGAGTTGTGTCTGGCTTTTTTGGTTTTCTTTTGTCTATTCCAACCAATAAACTTAAGGGAGATTATTTAGCTCTGGCCACAATTGCTTTTACTTTTGTTGTTTATGTTGTTTCTTTAAACTGGGTATCTCTAACTAGAGGTCCACTTGGTTTACCAGGTATTCCAAAACCATCAATCTTTGGTTTAAGTTTTTCTTCAAATCTAATGTTTTTAATACTTGTAGCGGTTATAACTATAGTTGTCTATTTTATTATCAAAAGAGTTACCAGTTCTCCTTTTGGTAAAGTTTTAGAAGCTACTAGAGATAACGAATTAGCTACTAAGGTTTTAGGAAAAAATACATTTAAGATTAAATCAATTTCCTTAGCCCTCTCTGCCGTTCTAGCTGGAATAGCTGGTAGCCTTTATGCTCATTATATTACATATATAGATCCATCTAGTTTTTCAATGATGCAGATTACTCCAATTCTTTGTATGGTTATCATTGGCGGATTAGCTTCTCTTCGGGGGACAATAATAGCGACAATAATTTTAACTTTGTTGCCAGAACCACTTAGGTTTATAGGTTTTTCTAGCTCCGTTGTTGGTCCAATGAGGCAGATTATCTATGCTTTAATTCTTCTTATAATTTTAGTGTATAAACCAAAAGGATTTTTTGGTAAGGTGGAACTAGAATAAATTATGTTAAAAATCAAAAACTTAACTAAAAATTTTGGAGGAGTTAAGGCAGTAAACAGCTGTGATTTTGAAGTAGAAAAAAATACTATCACTGCCCTTATCGGTCCTAATGGCTCTGGAAAATCTACCATTTTTAATTTAATCTCTGGTATTCTTGTTCCAGATTCAGGGAAGATAATTTTTGAAGATACAGATATCTCTAATTTTTCTCCAGAAGATATTTCTAATATTGGTATCTCTAGACTTTTTCAAAAGTCTCAATTATTTGAAAACTTAACAGTTAAGGAAAATTTGCTTCTTGCTTTGGATAATGAAGATACCAAATTTTGGAAGAATATTTTGGGAAAAAATAAAATAGACAAAGAAAAAGAAGATTTGGTCTATGATATGTTAGAAAAAATAGAGATGAAACATTTGGCCAATAGGTTGGGTAGAGAACTTAGTTTTGGTCAAAAAAGGCTTGTAGAAATTGCAAGAACTATATTAAATCCTCACAAGTTCTTGATTCTTGATGAACCAATTGCTGGAGTTAACCCAAAATTAAGAGTAAAGATATCTAGTATTTTAACTGGTCTAAAGGAGAAAGGGGAGACTATTTTAATTGTTGAGCATGATATGAATTTCATTTTAAAACTAGCTGATAATGTTATAGTTCTAGATGAGGGTGCGGTTATTGCTTCGGGAAAACCAGAGAAAATTAAGGAAGATAAAAAAGTATTAGAAGCTTATTTAGGAAATTAAAATGTTAAAAATAGAAAATATTAAAGCAGGATATGGTCAGCTAGAAGTACTTCATGGGGTAGACATAGAAGTTAATTCAGGTGAGATTGTGGCTATAATAGGTCCAAATGGTTCTGGAAAATCAACTATTCTAAAAAGTATTTTTAATCTATGTAATATTTATTCTGGCAAGATAACTTGGAAAGATAGAAATATTACTAAAATAAAAACTCATCAAAAAATATTGGAAGACATTTCCTATGTTCCTCAAGGAAGACAAATATTTAGAGATTTAACTGTTTTGGAAAATTTAGAAATGGGAGCTTTCATTTTTCATAACAAAAAATTTATAGAAAAAAATATAGAAGATGTTTTTAGTGAATTTCCATTTTTAAGAGATAAAAAAGATAAAAATGCTGATACTCTTTCTGGGGGGCAACAACAAATGTTGGCCATAGGGAGAGCCTTAATTCAAAACCCACAACTACTTTTAATGGATGAGCCTTCTTTGGGGTTGAGTCCTAAAATGGTTAAGGAGGTGTTTAATAAGGTAAAGGAGATAAACAAAAAGGGGATATCTGTCATTATTGTTGAACAAAATGCTAGACAGGCCGTAGAAATAGCTGATAGGGTGTATGTTTTAGACGATGGAAAGGTTGCTTTAATAGGTGACAAGGATATATTAAAAAACCCAAAAATTAAAGAAATATATTTTGGAGATTCTTAATTATTGGTTATAATTAAATAGATTAAAAGATAATTATTCTTGTAAAATAAATAATACAAGAATCGAGATGATGGGATTTAAAAAATTTATTACCAAAAAAGCACTTCAAATGAAGGGTGTATCAGCTGATCAAGCAGAAGATATAGCTAAGCAATTAGATGAGAATCCAGAAATAGTAGATGCACTAAAGGGAATCGAATCAAATAAGGAGGTTAAAACTCTTTTTGAAAAAATTACTAAAGAAATAGAAGAAAAGAAAAAAGGAGGTTTGGCCGAAGAGTATGCTTCAGTTTTAGTTATGAGTAAGTACAAAAATGAAATAATGAAGTATAGGGAAGAACTAGAACCATTAATACATTTAATTCAAAGATAAAATGGAATATAATCCAGACATTTTAGTTAACTTGAATTATGCGGATTTTATAAAACAAATTCCTATTTCAGAGTTTTTAATGTCTGTTCCCAGTTACGTTTGGTCTGCACTCTATTTAATATCTGCTGTCATTATTCTTTTTTATTCCATAGTATTGCTTTTTCATTGGTCTCGATATAGAGCCTATGGTCCAGTCATAGTAGTTGCGAGAATAATTTATTTAGTTGGAACATTAGCCCTACTTTATTTTTCGGGCAGTTTTCTTATTAATTATATTAATTAAATATGAATATTATAGATCAAGAAGAAAAGATAATTTCAACTTTTAGAAAGCATAATTTCTATATTATCTTAGAAATTTTCTTTTTGATAGTTTTGGGTGCCCTGCCTGCTTTTATTTTTCTTTTTACCAAATTAATAAAGATAGAAGCTGGAACTGAAATTTTAGGTTTATATGTCTTCTTCTATTTTCTTTTTGTTTCTTTTTTGTGGTTAATAGGTTTCTATTCTTGGACTAATTATTATTTAGATCTTTGGATTTTAACTGACAAGAGATTAGTTAGTGTAGACCAAAAGGGATTCTTTTCCAGAGAAGTTTCTTCTATAAGGTTAGACAAAATACAAGATATTAATATTGAAACTCATGGTTTGTTAGACACCGTTCTTGGTATTGGAATAATTAAAGTTCAGTCGGCTGGAACTGATAGGGAGTTTATTATGTATGGAATGCGTAATCCAACTGAAGTCAAAGACATTATATTTAGAGTCCAGACTAATCAAATAGATGCAATTAGAACAGTTAGAATTGCTAAATAATGATAACTTATAAAATAAAATATAAAGGATATATTTCAAGTTTATATATTCCAGAAAAAAGATCGGGGAAAACTATTTTGCTTTTGCCCGGGCTTCCAACTTCTTCTAATATAAATAAGATTGTTCAATGCTTTTTAGATTCTGGGTGCTCTGTTTTTTATCCACAATTAGCTGGTTCTTTTGATAGTGAAGGGGGGTTTGATGGGTTTAATCACATTTCAGAAGTAAAAAATCTTATAAAGATGATTAAGAAAGGAAGTTTTAAAGAATTATATTTTTGTAAAGATATAAAGATTAGCAAAAGCAAAGAAATAATTTTAGCTGGGATGAGTTACAGCGGTTTAATCGCTTTGTTGGGAGAAACGAAAGAAGTTTCTAAGATATTACTTCTTTCTCCTGTTTTACTTTTCAACCAGACAGATATTTCTAAGATAGTAAATTTTAATTTCAAGACTCAAATGCAATCCTTACTTGGTTTGCTTTCCCGAGCATTTTCTTTTTCTTATAGATTAACTTCTTTGCAGGTGATGAGAAAATTTTTATATGGTCAAGATAAAATTTTAAGGTTTGATTCAGTTTTGAATAAAATAAAAAATATTAAAAAACCTGTATTAATAGTTCATGGTAGGGATGATTCCTCTGTCCCTTATAAAATAGATGAATGTTTGATAGAAAGGGCTAATAATGAATTTGTCGACTTATACATAGGAGATTTTGGGCATAGTAACAGTTCATATTCTAGGGAGGCCTTAGAAAAAATAAAGGATTTTATAGATAGTAAAATAATCTTTTAAAAATTTGATTTTTGTGGTAGATTTTGTCTTATGAAGATCGGAATAGTTGGATTGCCAAATGTAGGGAAAAGCACACTTTTTAACGCTCTAACAAAAAAGGGGGTTCCTTCGGAGAACTATCCTTTTTGTACTATTGATCCTTCTGTTGGAATTGTGGCTGTTCCAGATGAAAGACTTTGGAAATTATCAGATTTCTCTAAATCAGCTAAAACCATACCTGCTGTTATAGAGTTTGTTGATATCGCTGGACTAGTAAAAGGGGCTTCAAAAGGGGAAGGATTGGGTAATAAATTTTTGGCAAATATTAGAGAGGTTGATGCTATTTTAGAAATGGTTAGAATTTTTCCTGTTAAAACAGAAAAGACTAATGAAATAATTCATGTCTATGGGAATATTGATCCTTTAAGAGATATTGAGGTTATAAACCTAGAATTAATTTTAGCTGACTTAGAAACTGTAGCCAAAAGAAGAACTAATCTTTCTCATGATATAAAGATGAATAGCAAGGATGCAATTATGGAAGATAAAGCTCTTGCTCGTTTGGAGTTGGCTTTTGGAAAAGCCGAAATGGCTAACACTGTACCTTTTGATGAAAAAGAATTAGAAAAAATTAAAATGTTAAATCTTTTAACCATGAAGCCATTTATCTATGGTTTAAATAAAAGAAGTGGAGGTGGAAACTTAAACGAAACAGATCCGGAGACATTTAAAAATATAACGGAACATATTAAAAGTAAGGATTCTTCTTTTGTTATAATTGATGCCAAGATAGAAGATGAATTGAAAGATTTTGAAGGAGAAGAAAAAGAAATGTTCAGAAAAGAAATGGGTGGAGAAGATGATGGGATAGATAAATTAATTAAAGAGTGTTATGACTTACTCGGGTTGGAGACATATTTTACTACAGGAGCTGATGAGTCTAGGGCGTGGACAATAAAAAAGGGAAGTACCGCTCCAGTTGCAGGGATGGCTATTCACTCAGATTTTCATGACAAATTTATCAGAGCTGAGGTTATAAACTGGCAAGAACTATTGGATGCAGGAAATTATGTTGAAGCTAGGGCTAAAGGAAAAATTAGAACGGAAGGAAAGGAGTATATAGTTTGTGATGGAGATGTTGTGGAGTTTAAAATATAAAAAAATGGTAGACATTGGGGTTATATTTATTTTAGAAAATAAGGGTAAGATCCTAATACAACAAAGAGATAAAAATTGTAAATTTTTCCCTTTTTCCTGGTGTATTCCCGGTGGTGGTAAAGAGAAGGGGGAAAGCTACAGACAAACACTTAAAAGAGAAGTTAAAGAAGAGTTTAATATAGATTTAGAAGATAGACAGTGTAAATATATGTTTGATTTTCCTCAAAAAGGGAATAGAGTATATATTTGTCATCTTTTGGGAGAACAAAAACCAAAATTGGGTGAGGGTATGGATTTAGATTGGAAGACAATAGAGGAATTAGAAAAAATGCATCTTGGTTTTAATCAAGAAAACCTAATTTGTTTAATAAAAAATAAACTTATGCAAAACAATTGGAAAAAAGCTGAAGAGTTTTTAAAAAATGATGGAGTTGTAGTGTTACCAACAGATACTCTCTATGGAATTATTGGAAGTGCTTTGTCTAAAAAGGCAGTTAGAAAAATATATGATATTAAAGGAAGAGACAAAACAAAACCTTTCATTGTTCTAATAAATTCCATTTCACAATTGAAAGTTTTTGGCATAAAGATAAACGAAGAGCAGGCCAAAATTTTGAAAAAATTTTGGCCTGGAAAAGTTAGTGTTGTTTTGCCTTGTAACCTAAAGAAATTTGAGTATCTTCATTTGGGAGGAAATGGTATAGCTTTTAGAATGATTGGCAAAAGAAACAGAAACCTTTTTAACATAATATCTTCGGTTGGCCCGTTGGTTGCTCCAAGTGTTAATAGGCAAGGAGAAAAACCAGCTGAGACAATCAAAGAAGCTGAAGGATATTTTTCAGAGAAAATACAATGCTATGTTAATGTTGGCAAAATAACATCAAAACCATCAACTTTAATTAAACTAGTTGGAGATGAGATTATAGTTTTAAGACAAGGAGAAGTAAAAATTTAGTTTTTATTTTTCTTCTTTTCTTCGCTCACTTTTTTAAGATGATTGAGGTGTTGCTTTTTTAAGTCGATGACTTCTTCTATTAGTCTTCCTAATGTGTCTTCTATTCGGTTAAGCATAATATCGTCTTTCTTGTCATCGTCATCTTCTTCCTGAATATCCTCAACATCTTCCTGAATATCATCAATGTCTTCCTGAATATCATCAATGTCTTCCTGAATATCCTCAACATCTTCTTGAATATCATCAATATCCTTAGCGACTTTTTTCAAATTACGAGCTTGTCTATTAACAGACATTTGAATAAATATGGAAAGATAGATTGCTTCTAAAGATACTATGGTTGTTAAAACCAAAAGAATCTCATCCATTGGAACACCATAAAAATACAAAGCAAAAGAGATTATAAATATTAAAGTATGAACTAAGAGAGAACTGGTGGAACCAATCCATCTAGTAGCAAGCATTGAAATCTTCTCAATTTTTAATTCAGATTTTTTTCTTAGATCTTTCATAAGCAAGGTTTATTATATATCATTTTTCTGTTATAATACAAGGGTTAAAATTTTAAATAAAAATATGAAAAAATACGAACATTTAAAAATAGAAAAAAGATGGCAAAAAAAATGGCAAACCTCTGGTGTATATAAAACATCAGCTAATTACAAAAAACCTAAAATGTATGTCCTGGATATGTTTCCATATCCTTCAGGAGTAGGTCTTCACGTTGGGCACCCACGAGGATATATAGGAAGTGATGTTTATGCTAGAAAAAAAATGATGGAAGGATATAATGTTCTTCACCCTATGGGTTATGATGCTTTTGGATTGCCAGCTGAGCAATATGCATTGGAACATAAAATACATCCAAGAAAAGCAGTTGAAGAAAATGTTAAAACTTTTGAAAGACAACTTTCTATGATAGGTCTTTCATATGATTGGGATAGAAAAGTAAACACAACAGATCCAAAGTATTATAAATGGACTCAATGGATTTTCTTGCAGATATATAATTCTTGGTTTGATAATTCTAAACAAAAGGCAAGACCAATAAAAGAACTAGAAGAAATATTTGAGAAAAAGGGGAATGAAGAAGTGGATGCTACTTGTAGTCCCGATGTTAAAATATTTAAATCATCAGAATGGAAAGAATTTTCTAAAAAAGAAAAGCATGATATTTTAATGTCATATCGTTTAGCATATGAAGGTTATAGTGAAGTAAACTGGTGTCCGGAGCTTGGAACCGTTTTGGCTAATGATGAAATACTTAATGATGATAAAGGAAATTTGGTTTCAGAAAGAGGTAGTCATCCCGTAGAAAAGAAAAAAATGCGTCAGTGGTTTATGAGAATTACAGCTTATGCTGATAGGCTTTTAGAAAATCTTGAAGATTTGGATTGGAGTGATCATATAAAAGAAATTCAGAAGAACTGGATTGGTCGTTCTGAAGGAGCAGAAATTATTTTTAAAATTAAAAACAATAAAGAACAGATAAAAGTCTTTACCACACGAGCAGATACTTTATTTGGTGTGACTTATGTTGTCTTAGCTCCGGAACATGATTTAGTTCAAAAATTAAAAAAAGATATCTCAAACTGGGGGGAAGTAGAAAAGTATATTAATAGTTTAAAAAATAAATCGGAAGAAGATAGGGTTTCAACCGAAAAGGAAAAAACAGGAGTAGAACTTAAGGGAATCAAAGCTATTAATCCAGCAAACAGCGAAGAAGTTTCTGTTTGGATTGCTGATTATGTTTTAGCTACTTATGGTACAGGTATGGTTATGGCGGTACCAGCTCATGATGAAAGAGACTGGGCTTTTGCCAAGAAATATAATTTACCAATAAAAGTGGTGATAGAATATCCAAAAGATTATCCTACAGATAAACCATATACAGAATATGGTATTGTAATTAACTCAGAAGGGATTCCATCGGCTAATGGTCTTTTGAGCCAAGATGCCATGCTTGAAATTACAGAAGAATTGGAATACAGAGGACAAGCCAAATCAGTTGTTAAATACCGAATGAGAGATGCTATTTTTGCTCGTCAGAGATACTGGGGGGAACCAATTCCTATAAAGCACAATCCTGATGGAACTATTACTCCACTTCAAGAAAAAGATTTACCACTAGAATTACCTAAGGTTAAATCATATACAATTACAGGCACAGGGGAGTCACCACTGGCTTCTGTCAAAAGTTGGACAAAGGAAGGATATGAGACAAACACCATGCCTGGCTGGGCAGGATCTTCTTGGTATTTTATACGATACATGGATCCTAAGAATAGTAAAGAGTTTGCTAAAAGAGAATCAATAGATTATTGGAACCAAGTAGATATGTATGTTGGAGGACAAGAACATGCAACAGGGCATTTACTATATTCTCGTTTTTGGACAAATTTCTTGTATGATATTGGTAAATTACCCTTTGAGGAACCATTTAAGAAAATGAAGAATCAAGGAATGGTTATAGCTTCTGATGGACGAAGAATGAGTAAGAGGTGGGGAAATGTTGTTAACCCCGATGACATAGTTAAAACATATGGAGCTGATACATTGCGAATTTATGAAATGTTTATGGGTCCATTTGATCAAATGCTTCCTTGGTCTACCGAAAGCATAATTGGTTCTCGTCGTTTCTTGGAAAAAGTTTGGAGAGTTGGACAAATAGTTTTAGAATCTAAACCTAAAAAAACTAATCCTGAAACAGAAATTGTTTTGCATAAAACAATTAAGAAAGTTACAGAGGATATTGAAAGTTTTTCTTTCAACACGGCTATTTCATCTATGATGATTTTGGTTAATGTTTTAGAAAAAACAGACAATATAAAGGTTTCAGACTTTCTAAAATTCTTACAAATACTTTGTCCTTTTGCTCCACACATAACAGAAGAAATATCTTCTTTACTAGGACAAAAGAAGAGTCTAATCAGAAATGCTTGGCCAACTTGGGATGAAGATAAAATTGAAGATGAAAAAATTAAAATAGCTGTTCAGGTAAATGGAAAGGTTCGTTCTCTAATTGAGATAGACAAAGAAGCCAAAGAGGAAGAAGTTAAAAAGATAGCCCTAGGTGATTCAAATGTCAAAAAATGGTTGGAAAATAAGGACATAAAAAGATTTATTTATGTTCCTAGTCGGGTTGTTAATATCGTGGTATAGTTTATTAAGAGTAGTAAAACAAGTCGGTTTTGTGTATAATTATTAATATTATTAATTTTTTTATTAGATATATAAATTATGGAATCAAAGAAGATAGATTTTTTCAATAAATTGTCATTTGTTTTGTTATTAGTTACTATTTTTGCTTGTTTTTTCTTTTTTATACCTTTTTCTCCTGTAACCTTAGAAGCTAGCAAGGGTTTTCTTTTATCAGTTGGGGCAACTCTTTCTCTGTTTTTTTGGTTTGTTTCTAGACTTGGAGAAGGAAAGTTTGTTATACCTAAAGATAAATTGATTTTATTTGCTGGTGCTATCCCTCTTGTTTTTCTAATTTCCTCTTTCTTTTCTCCTTCAATCTATGCTTCTTTGTTTGGTAGTGGTTTTGAAATAGGAACATTTGGTTCTATGCTAGTTTTGTATATAGTTTTCTTTCTTTCAGCAATTTATTTTCAATCAGAAAAAAGAGTTTGGTATTTTATCTGGTCTGTCTTTTTATCAGGAGCAATTTTGCTTTTGTATCAAACACTTAGTCTTTTTATAAACTTCGGTAATATAATTCCTAGATTTATTAGGGGTATAACTTCTGGAAACCTAGTTGGTTCATGGAACAACTTTGCTTTAGTGGTTGGAGCCATAGTCTTACTTTCTGTTATTACTATAGAGCTTGTTAAAACCAAGAAATTCTTTAGAGTTTTACAGTACGTTCTTCTGGTTTTGGGACTATTGTTTTTGGTAATTATCAACATGAAGTTGGTTTGGATTTTGGTTGGAATATTTTCTCTAATAGTTTTCGTTTATAGTATTTCTGTCCAACATGCCAGAAGCCGATTATCTGAAAGTTTTAGTGGCAAGAAAAAGTTTCCATTTACTTCTCTCATTGTAGTTTTTATTGCTTTTATTTCTTTGGTTGGAAACAGTTTATTGACTAATATAATTTCTAATTATGTTAATCTTAATAATCCAGATATTAGACCTTCTTTCGTAACTACAGCTCAGATTGCTTTTCAATCATTTAAACATAATCCTGCCTTTGGAACAGGACCTAATACTTTTGCTTTAGATTGGGCTCTTTGGCAACCAAAAGAAATAGCTCAAACCGCCTTCTGGGGAGTAGATTTTTCTAGCGGTTACAGTTTATTATCTACATTTGCAGTAACAGCTGGATTGTTTGGTTTAATTGCTCTAGTTTGGTTTTTGGTCTTGTATATTACAAGAAGTATTCAGTCTATAAAGATTGCTTTACAGAATAATGTTTCAAATTATTTTATAGCAACCATATTAATGCTTTCTTTGTATTCTTGGATATCAATTATTCTATATAGTCCTAATGTAGTTATCTTAATGTTGGCGTTTGTCTCAAGTGGAATGCTAATTGGGATACTAGTTCACAAGCAAGCTATTAGAACAAAAGAATATTCATTTTTGACAGATCCTAGAAATAGCTTCTTCTCTATATTAGGATTAGTTGTCTTGATGGTTGCTTCTATTTCATTGTCTTATATTTATGTAGAGAAATTCACTTCTTTGGTATATTACTCAAAGAGTCTTAACGCTGAACAAACATTAGAATCTCTCGGAAAATCAGAATCAATGTTACTTCGAGCCATTAATCTAGACAAGAATGATACTTATTACAGAACTTTGTCTCAAGTCTATCTAGCAGAAATAGGGGTTTTGGCAAAAGATAAAACTATTTCAGAAGATATATTGAAATCAAGTATGCAACAATTAGTTAGCAATGCAGTTACTGCGGCATCGGGGGCTATAGAGCAAAATCCTAAACAGTATCAAAATTATGTTAACTTAGGAAATATTTATTCTGAATTATCACTTCTTTCTGTAGAAGGAAGTTATGATGGTGCTATAACTTCTTATGACAAAGCTTTAGCTCTAGCTCCTAATAATCCTTCAATCTTTTTGTCTAAAGCAACACTTGAATACTTGAATAAAAATAACAGTGAGGCTAGAAAGTATATTAAGATGGCATTAGATCTTAAAGCTGATTATACAGATGCAATCTTCTTACTTGTTCAAATAGAAACAAATGAAGGTAACTTAAAGGAGGCTATTAAACAAGCAGAATATGCAGGACAAGTTTCTCCTAGTGATCCAACAGTCTTCTTTAGACTTGGTTTGTTGAAATACAACAATAAAGATTACAAAGAATCAGTTAGTGCTTTTGAAAAAGCTGTTATCTTAGATAATTCTTATCTAAATGCTCGTTACTATCTTGGTCTAGCTTATCAAAAGGTTGGACGAAAAGATGATGCTTTAATTCAATTTAACCTATTGAAAGAACTAGCCCCTGACAATCAAGAGGTTAAAGATGCTATTAAGTCTATAGATTCAAAAGTTGAAACAGCAGGAGAAGAACCTTTATCTGAGATGGATGCAGTCAAAGCTCCTCTAGAAGAAGATTAAAAAACTTGATGGTCAATAAAATTATTAAATTTCTTAACAAAGAATTTAAGGGAGTAAATGAAGCCGCCTTATTGCTTGGCGGTTTTACTCTACTTTCTCAAATTTTAGGGCTTTTAAGAGATAGGGCGTTAGCTCACTTCGTTGGAGCTGGTCCCGTTTTGGATGTCTATTATGCCGCTTTCAGAATTCCTGATTTCTTGTATATTTCTATAGCTTCACTTGCTTCTATAACAGTTTTAATGCCTTTTCTAATGGATAGGATAAATAAAGATGGGACAATGGCTAAGGCTAAAAATTTTCTGAGCAATGTCTTTAGCACTTATGCCATCTTTATGGTTTTAGCTAGTATTTTAATAGCTATCTTAATGCCAAAGATTGTTCATTATATTGCTCCTGGTTTTGATCAGGGTCAATTAACTTCTTTGATTACAATGAGTCGAATAATGTTACTGTCTCCAATTTTTATAGGTCTATCCAACTTAATTGGAACGGTTACTCAGTTGTTAAAAAAGTTCTTGGTCTTTTCTTTGTCTCCCGTTTTTTACAATGTTGGAATAATATTTGGTATTATATTTTTGTTTCCAAAATTTGGAGTTTATGGTTTAGGAATTGGTGTAATTATTGGAGCAATATTGCATTTTTTAATTCAAGCTGTAGTGGTTTACAAAAATGGTTTTTTCCCAAAATTTATTTTAAATATAAATTGGCAGGAAATTGGACAGGTTGTTAAATTATCTGCTCCAAGGACATTAACTTTATCTTGCAATAACTTAGCTATTTTAGTTTTAATTTCTATTGCTTCAACTCTTAAGTCTGGTTCCATTTCTCTTTTTACCTTCGCATATAATTTACAATCTGTTCCTGTTGGAATTATTGGTACATCGTATTCTGTGGCGGCTTTTCCAATGTTGGTAAAATCTTTTGCTGAAAAAAACATGAAAGATTTTATTAATCAAATAGCTACCGCCTCAAGACAGATAATTTTTTGGTCTCTACCTATTATTTCCTTGCTAATAGTGTTGAGGGCTCAAATAGTTAGAGTTATTTTAGGTACAGGTCAATTCTCTTGGATGGATACTAGGTTAACAGCTGCTTCGGTTGCTTTGTTTGTAATATCTTTGGTGACTCAAGGATTAGTTCTTCTTTTGGTTAGGGGGTATTATGCATCGGGTAACACAAAGAAACCATTTATTACCAATGTATCTTCTTCTATTTTGGTTATAGTTTTTGCCAAGCTATTTATTTATTTATTTAATAATAATCCAGATTTAATTTCTCATATAGAAAGGCTATTAAGAGTCAAAGATGTTCCTGGCACGGTCATGTTAGCTTTACCTCTTGCCTATGCACTCGGTTCGATTATTAATTTTGTCTTCCTTTGGATTATTTTTAAAAAAGATTTTCTAAGGGACAAAAGTATTGGAATCTTAAGAACAACTGCTGATAGTATATTAGGAGCTTTAACAATGGGGTCAGTTTCTTATGTCTTTTTAAATATATTTGATGATGTCTTTAACCTATCAACCGGTTGGGGCGTCTTTATGCAAGGATTTGTTTCGGGGGTGATAGGTATAGCGGGGGGAGTTGTTGTTCTTTATTTAATAAAGAACAAAGAATTCTTTAGTGTCATTAGAGCTTTAAAAAATAAATTCTGGAAGAAGAAAAATGTTTTGGCTCCAGAGCAGGAAGATTTGCAGTAACCTTTTATTTTTAAACCTTTTTTAATAGTATAAATCTATGAATCAAGATATCAGTTTAATAAGAAATTTCTCCATTATTGCTCACATTGATCACGGCAAGAGCACTTTGGCTGATAGGATGTTGGAAGTTACCGGAACCATAGAGAAGAGAAAAATGAAAGATCAGGTTTTGGATTCTATGGAACTAGAAAGGGAAAGAGGTATCACCATCAAAATGCAACCAGTTCGAATGGAATATGAACATGGTGGTCAAAAATATATTTTAAACCTAATCGATACTCCAGGACATATTGATTTTTCTTATGAAGTCTCAAGAGCTTTGAAGGCTGTTGAAGGTTCCATTTTGCTGGTAGATGCCACCCAAGGTGTTCAAGCTCAGACATTAACAACATTACAAATGGCTCGAGATTCTGGTTTGGTTATAATCCCTGTTTTGTCAAAAATAGATTCTCCGCTTGCTCGAGTTGACGAGGTTAAAATGGAAGTTGCTCTTCTTCTTGATATTAATCCAGATTCTGTTTTGTGTGTTTCGGGAAAGACAGGAGAGGGTGTTCAGTCTTTGTTGGGAGAAATAATTAAAAAAATACCAGCTCCCAAGAAAGAAGAAAGTCCATTAGATACTGGTCGCTCTTTGGTTTTTGATTTTGAATATGATAACCACAGAGGTGTCATTGTCTATATCAGAGTCATGAGTGGTTCCTTTAAGAGAGGAGATGCACTTGTTTTTGCCGTTTCTAACGAAAGGTTTAATTCTTTAGAAACAGGTATTTTTTCTCCAGAAGAGAAACCAGTTGACTCTTTAAACGCTGGGGAGATAGGGTATGTTATAACCGGTATAAAGAAACCGGGTATTGCTTCAGTTGGAGATACTATAACTTTTTTTAAAAAACCGATGGTTGCTTTGTCTGGATATCAAAATCCTAAACCTGTTGTCTGGGCTTCTATCTATCCTGAAAGCCAAGATGATTTTCCAATTTTAAAGCAAGCTTTAGGTCGTTTAAAATTATCAGATTCTTCTTTTTCTTTTGAAGAAGAATCTTCGGGCTCATTGGGAAGAGGTTTTAGATGTGGATTTTTAGGGATGTTGCATTTGGAGATTATAACTGAAAGATTAACTAGAGAATTTAATCTAGAATTAATTGTTACTCTTCCTTCCATTACCTACAAAGTTCTTTTAAGAGGAGGCAAAGAACAAACCATTTATTCTCCCCATTTGTTTCCTGAAGATGGTTTAGTGATTAAGGTATTTGAGCCATGGATTAATTTAAAAATAATTACACCATCAATATATATAAATACATTAATGCCTTTTCTTTTTGATCATGAAGCGATAATTAAAGAAACTAATAATTTTGGAGATAATCGTTCTTCTTTGGATGTTGAAATGCCACTTAGAGAATTAATGCGTAATTTCTTTGATGATTTAAAAAGTGTAACTTCTGGTTATTCTTCCATTTCATATGAGATAGGTGAATACAAGGAAGCTGATGTGGTTAGAATGGATATAGTGGTGGCTGATGAGGTCATTCCAGCTTTTAGCCGAGTTGTTTCAAGAAGAAAGGTAAATGAAGAGGCTAAAGCTCAGGTAGAGAAACTAAAAGATATTATACCAAGGCAACAATTTGCATTTAAAATTCAAGCCAAAGCCCTAGGGAGAATTATTTCCTCTGAATCAGTTTCTGCTTTCCGAAAAGATGTTCTGATGCATGGTAGTAAGGTGGTTGGAGGAGGAGATGTAAGTAGGAAAAAGAAGCTTTTGGAGAAACAGAAAAAAGGAAAAAAGAGATTGCAGTCAAATGCAAAAATAAACATCTCTCATGAGGTATTTCTTAAAATGATAAGAGGAGGGAATTCTAAATAGTTATCTAATACTTGGTATATATAGAAGAATCATGCTGATGATTACCAAAACTGATATTATTCCGAATATCTTTTCAACTTTTTTCTTGTTTTTTGAACTGAAAATCATGCTATAATACTATCATTGTTTATGGTAAAATTCAAGAAAAATAAATATAAATTTTGGTATTCTCCTTTGGTTTTGTTTATCTTTTTAATTGCCCTTGCGTTTTTTGGATATAAAATTTGTGGTTTAATTAAAACTCATAAACAAACATTACAAATGAAAAGAATAGCGGAAGAAGAATTAAATCAACTTTCCCAAAGGATTGATGATTTAAATATGGACATATCAGAACTTAACACCGAAGAAGGTAAAGAGGGGGTGATTAGGGTTAAATATCAAGTTGCCAAAGAAGGAGAAAAAGTGTTAAGTATAGTAGAGGAAGATCAAAAAGAGACAAAAGAAGTTGTAGTTGAAGAGGAAAAAGACAGAAGAAGTTTTTTTGATTGGTTAAAAAATATATTTCAGAAGAAATAAAATTGCGGGTATGGTATAGTGGTAGCATGCGACCTTCCCAAGGTTGAGACGCGAGTCCGATTCTCGCTACCCGCACAGATGGTTTTATGCTATAATGAAAAAAGTTAAATATTATTAATTAAATATATTAAAAATATGAAAAAAGTTACAATATATTCTAGCCCAACATGTCATTTTTGCCACATGGTTAAAGATTTCTTTATAGCTAACGGTGTTGTTTTTGAAGATTTTGATGTTTCAACAGACTTAGAAAAAAGAAAAGAAATGGTAGAAAAGAGTGGGCAAATGGGTGTTCCAGTGACGATAATAGATAATGAATTAGTTGTTGGTTTTGACAAAGAAAAACTAAGTAAATTACTTGATATTAAATAAAGTAATATATTGTTTGGAATAATAAAGACACTCAAATAAGAGTGTCTTTATACAAGCCCCCGTAGTTCAATGGATAGAACAGTTCCGTCCTAAGGAATAGATGTAGGTTCGATTCCCGCCGGGGGCACCAATTTAACTTTCGAATATTTTGAACGAAACGTCTGTTCACGCCTTGGCCGCGCTCGACAGGCTCGCGCGGGGAAAAACCAAAAATTCCCTATCCTTTTTATTTGTGCTCCCAACACCCTCGGCCACAAGGTGGAAAGTCTGAAAGGAAGGGAATTTTTGTTTTTGTTGCTACTGCTTCATATTTACATTTGGATTATTTTTTGCTACCATAGTAATAAGTTAACCAACCTGAATAGTCTTTACTTTAATTATAGCAATGTATTACAATGCCTGCTGGCAAAAATTAACAATTGCCAATAATATAAAGAAATACCAACAAAAGCTCGGCATTTCTCAAAACCGTCTCTCCAAAATTGCCGATGTTGCTTATAATACGATTATTAAAATTGAGTTAGGCGGTAGTCAAAACCCGACTATTGATACCTTGACCAAAATAGCTAAAGCGCTCGATGTTAGTGTAGATGAGTTAATAAGATAAATTTTATGAATAAATCGAAAAAAATAAAAGTTGCACTTGTTGGCATAGGAAATTGCGCAAGTTCTCTTGTCCAAGGTGTCTCATTTTACTCACAAGCAGAAAATGTAACGATTGGGTTAATGCACCCAAATTTTGCCGGATTTAATGTGTCTGATATTGAGTTTGTCGCCGCGTTTGATGTTGATAAAAGAAAAGTGGGGAAAGATCTCGCAGAAGCAATATTTCAAAAACCTAATTGCACAACGAAGTTTCAAGAAGTTGGGCTATTAAATATTAAGGTATTAAAGGGACATGTTTTAGATGGTGTAGCACCTCATATGCAAGAATATTTTATTGTCGATGATAAACAGGAACCAGTTGATGTTGCGCAAGAATTACACAAATGCGGTGCAGAAATGCTCATCTCTTATTTACCAGTGGGTAGTGCTGAAGCGTCAAGATTTTATGCTAACGAAGCAATAAGGGCGGGTGTTGGATTTATTAACGCCATTCCTGAATTTATTTGCTCTAAGTCAGAATGGATTGCCAAATTTAAAGAAAAAGGGATACCCTGTGCTGGCGATGATATAAAATCTCAATTTGGTGCGACTATCCTGCATAGAACTGTGACAAGATTAATTGAAGATCGTGGGCATAAGATTGATAATACATACCAATTAAATATCGGTGGAAATACAGATTTTTTAAACATGAAAGATGAAAATCGACTCAGTTCAAAGAGATTATCAAAAACGAATGCGGTAACCTCAATACTTGGAGAAAAAGAGTTTGGAGTTCGAATCGGTCCAAGCGATTATATACCCTATCTTAATGACAATAAAATTTGCTATATAAATGTTAAGGGTAAGCAGTTTGGAGGATTACCTTTTGAATTAGATATTAAATTGAGTGTTGAAGACAGCCCGAATAGTGCTGGGGTTATGGTAGATGTTATCAGGGCCATGAAGGTTGCTATTGATCGTGGAGTTTCAGGAAATTTAGGGGCAATAAGCGCATATTATTTTAAATCACCAGAAGTTCAATATAGAGACGATATTGCCAGGACGATTGTTGAAGATTTCATCAATTTTAAGCAATAAAGTTTTATGATTTACGTACACAAAAAAGAATTATCAGAGTCAGAGTATGAGTTCGTAGAACGTAAGGGCATTGGACATCCAGACACCTTATCTGATGCTCTTGCCGAGTTTTTATCAGTTAAATACTCAAACTATACTCTGAAAAATTTTGGTGCAGTATTACATCATAACTTTGATAAAGTTGGGCTACTCGGTGGTGCTTCATTTGTAAAATTTGGCGAGGGATACCTAACAAAACCGATAAGAGTATTATTAAATGGTCGCGCTTCAACAAAATTTGGAGATAAAAATATCCCAGTTGAGGACTTGTTAAAATCTTGGGCAGGCGAGTTTCTCTTAAACAAATTTAGAAATCTAATAAAAGAAAGTGACTTAGAGATCCATTACAATTTAAGTACACAAAGCAGTCCTGGTAAAACCGAAGAATTTAAGTCAACGAATACCCCCCGAAAATTTTGGTTTGAACCAAGAAATTTTGACGATCTTCCGGAAATTAAAAAACTATTTTCTAATGATACTTCCTTGGGTGTGGGTTATGCTCCTTATTCTAAGTTAGAGAAACTTGTTTTAGATATTGAAGGAGTCCTAAACTCTGATAGTTTCAAAAAGGATCATCCGTGGATAGGATCTGATATTAAAATAATGGGTACGAGGCACGGCCATCAGTTTGGTGTGACTTTATGTATACCACAAATAGCCAACTATGTGCATTCAGTTGAGGAATATAGACAAAATTTAGAGCAGGCCAAACAATTTATTTTCAAGATTTCTCAAAATATTGGAATAAATGGCCTCGAACTATCGTGTAATACTCGTGATAATTTAGAAACAGGGGAACTTTATCTTACAGCGATCGGTTCATCGATAGAAAGTGGTGACGAAGGTTTGGTTGGCAGAGGAAATAGAGTAAACGGGATAATTTCGCCCACGAGACTTATGAGTATGGAAGGGGCTTGTGGTAAAAATCCTGTTTATCATATTGGTAAGATTTACTATGTAGCCGCCAACGAGATTAGTAAAAAAATTTTTGAAAAGTTTGGAATTGCGAATGAAGTCTCTTTAATTAGCCAAAGTGGTCGAGATTTACTTGATCCATGGAAGACATATGTTACTTTATACAATTCAAATATAGGTGAAGAACAGGTTCGGATTTTTGTTGAAAATGAACTAAGGAATATTCCGGAAATAACTAAAAACCTATTAGAGGATAAATTAAGGCTATTTTAATGTTATGGAAAAGATGCTTAATCAAGAAAAAGAAATAACAAGACTGGAATATTTAACTACCCATGTTGGACTAATTAAACAACTTGATGGAAAATATTTGCTTGCTGAAAGCGTGTATTCAGAAGACATTCAAAATGAAAGTTCGTTAGAACACATACCCTTAATTAAGTCAGATGAAGTGATTAGGCCAGAGGGAGATACTACCATGCTTACTTCAGCTGGTATCCAGCATCTTGAAACTCTTGAACGTGACAAAATTAATTTAGAAAGTGAGAAGTTTAAAATTGCACAACCAGTTGTTCGTAGTCAGTTTATGGATAAAATCAAAGAAGGTTATTCAACGGCTTTTATAGATGAATCTGTCGTTCAACTCGGAGTATCTGATGAAGTTTTTTTTGGTATGTGTAAGCAAATGATCATTGATTCATTGAACCATGACGAAGATATACAAAAATATTATCTAACAATTGATACCCAAGATGATCGTTGGGGTCAAAAAAAGTTCACCAAATTAGTCATCACTTTATATTATGGCGGGAACGAAGTATCAGAAGGTGTGTATATAGATAAATTTCCTAAAGTTAATGGGCAGACTGTTTCAGTTGCCGAGATAACCCACGGTGCTGAAAGATATAATTGGATTCACAGAGAAAATAAAGACCAACCATATTTTATTGATTTTGAAGAATTCTACCATTCTGATAATAAAGATAATGTTGCAAAAATTATAGATCCCATCAGAACAGCTACATTGATGATCATGCAAGGGGTTGTTCCATCCCATAAGGATCCTGGGTTTAGATTAAGACAGCTGATTAAAAGATTTGTGGAAAGAAACACCGAGACTTCTTTTTCTGAAGATAGACTTTTGGATTTATCATATGATTTTTGGATAAGAAATAGTGTTGAAGGAATTGTTGATAAAATTGGGGTTCGTGAATCGTTAAAAAAAGAAATGATGCGTGCTCAAAATGTATATATTGTTGGCCACATAGAAAGAGATATGAACAAAAAAATTAAGGTTGATGTGAATTTAAGTACAGATGAATTTATTAAAAGAATCTATTCTTCATCTCCAGAAGAGATTATTGAGATAGTAAAAAGTATTAATTTAAAAAAATATGAGTAAGCTTTTTTTAAGTGGCGGTGGTGATGTAGATATGTCGTATTCGTTTGACAGCCTATTCTTTGATTCATTGCCACAGGCTGCGAATATACTTTATATTCCCGTTGCTATGGCGACCACTATGACTAAGACAGAGGTAGCTTTCGATTGGTTTTCAAAATTGATTTCACGCCATTCAAGCAACAACAGATACCTAGATTTTACGATATGGAATATCGGGGATTCTTTGCCTATTTTGCATAATTATGATGCTGTATATGTTGGTGGTGGAAATACATATAGACTCTTGATGGCATTAGAAAAATCAGGAATGTTCGATGCTTTGAAAAAATATATCAGAAATGGTGGTATTTACTATGGTGGAAGTGCTGGTGCTGTGATTGTTGGTAAAAACTTACGAACTGTAGAGGAAGAAAATTTAGAAAATTATTCAAAGCATGATGGTATGAATTTAGTTGAAGATCTCTCTATATTTCCGCATTTTTCTGATAGTGAAGAGCAAAAAAATACCATTAGGAACATTTGTGGCAAATATTCCTTAAAGGTAGTCGCACTTCCCGAAAATTCTGGTCTTATTCTCGATACACAAAGTATAGGTGTTCACGGTAATATATATTTATATGAACAAGAGAAAGAAACTATTTTTTATACATCTGGGCAAATTATCAAGTAGCTCCGGTCATACAGCGCGATTACGCTATGAATTAAAGGACATTAGCAAGATAGCAGAAGTTTCGATTCTGTCTTTAGCAAATGAGTCTGATCAATCTTTCCCTGGTAAATATCCGAATATACATTTCTATGTTTTACCAATTAAGTTCAATGGCTGGAAAGTTGTTAATTTGAGTCGTGTTGTAGAACAGATAGATAGAATAATCAGCTTTTGTAAGCCAGATATTGTTATTTTGTGCATTGAAATTTGGGATTTAATTTTAGAATTGCATAAAAAAATATCTGACAAAGTAGCATTTTGTGCCATATGTCACGCAATGCCATTCTTAGGTTCACCCTTAAATCCAACAAAATCCTTTGAATCAGATGTAAGGAATTTTACTAATAAGCAAATACCAAAATACAGAAAAAACTATATTATCAAACATTACAAAGAATTTTCGAAGGTTATAAATTCTGGTTTATTAATTGCAAATAATGCATCTGTTGCTTTCTATTTTAAAAATTATTTCCCGAGATCATTGTTTTGGAAACAAGTGCCTCATGTTACGGTTGATCCACTAAGAATGCCCAAAACTTTAGATATTAGCTATGATTTTTGTTATATGGCGAGAATGGAGAAAGGAAAGGGGGTGGAATATCTGCAAGATTTGTTTGGTAAAATTTCAACCAAACTGGGTAGGAAAATTAGGGTGGCACTCATGGGCAGGACAGATGATAAGTACTCACAAGAAAAACTCAGGAGCCTGCTTGAAAGTAAAAGTGAAGCTTACTCAATTCGGTTTTTTGGCTGGGCGGATGATAGAACTAAAGCTAAAGTATTAAGTAAAAGCGGTTGTTTTATTTACCCATCAATTTACGATAATTTTCCGACAGTAGTTAATGAAGCCATGGCTCATGGTTTGCCTGTGGCAATGTGGAATAATCTTTTTTATAGAGTTAATTATTCTGGCATAAAGTCTGTATCTGTCGCTATTCCTTTTAGTGTTGAACATTTAGCTTCGGTGGCTGTGAATTTATTAAAAAGAAAGTCTACTCTAAGTCATCATTCTATAGAATATATAAAGAAAAGTGGTGGCTCCAGATCAGTTGCTAAAGATGATCTCATGCTGTTTGATGAGATAATTAAACATAATGAAAGAAATAAATAGTAACTTTGAAAAATTTTTTCCGAAAGAGAATGTTATTGTAATGCTCCACGCTCATGCTGATGATGAGTCATTTTTGTCTGCCGGTACTATAAATGAATTTATAGTGCGTGGTTATAATATTTTACTAATTTACTTAGCTGCAGGTCTTGTTGAAAATGAACAAGAGACACTTCTCAGGCAAAAAGAGCTTTCTATGGCATTAGAAACACTAGGTGCACATAATGTAAAGTTTCTTAAATATTGCGAACCAAAATACAAAGGGAGTGGCGCCCCTCTTTATTTGCAATCAATACGAGAAGTATCAAACGAAATAATTAAATTTCTTAATAAAGAAAGAATAAAAAAATATATACTTTTTTCATACGATAAAAATGGTGGTTATGGGAATAAGGATCATTTAGTAGTACATAAGGTAGGAAGATATCTGTTTAAAAAATCATCGGTGATTAGTTCACTATTTGAGGTAACTATTTCAAGGGATATGTATACAGATTGGTTTTCAAAAGAATCGGGTAGGGTTTCTGAAACTTATTTACCAAAACTAAGTTATTGGTCTACAGAATTTGGACTAACAGACGAAGAAATCAATTACATATACGTACTTAATTCTAAACAAATTTGGTTAAAGAAAAAAGCTCTTATTAAACACGTCTCGCAAATAAAGAATACAGAATTTCCTCTGTCTCTTACTAATACCGATTTTATAAAATTGTTTGGTAGAGAATATCTTGCGTACGTTAATAGATCGATTCTGCAAGATATCGTAAATTTCACCGAAGCCACCACAGGACAAATACAAAGCAAGTGCCCCACGCGAGCTTGTCGAGCACTGGCGAGACGTGGTCAGACGTTTCGTTCAAAATGCGTTCGAGCAGAGTCGTATAATTCTACAAATATGAATGAAAAAGATTTTAATCTAAGTATTTTTGATGGAAAGGGATGGTCAAAAATATCTAAATCTCTGTTTGAAATAGAAAAAGAGTGTTTTTTAGATTTGTCTTTTTCTTGGAAAGATTTTTGTAATTATTTTTCTAATCCTAAAATAATTGCAGTAATATTAAGATATAAAAATGACATTATTGGATTCTCCTTTGGTTTTCCTTCTGGTGATGATTCTTTTTTTATTTACGATACTGCTATAAAAAAAGAATTTCAGGGCAGGGGATTAGTTTCTCTAATTATGAATTTCTTGGAAAAGAAACTAAAGGAGGATGGCTACAAATATATAGAAAGGGAAGCTGATGTTGATAATGGGTATGCTGATAAAATTCGCAGACATTATAAAGGAAGAATAATAGAGGAAGGAATTCCTCATAATTCTATTTATTCAAAAGGAAAACAGGTATTTTTTAAGATAGAGATTTAGTTGTCCGAAGACCCTTTTTATGCTATTATAAATGAGTATGGACGAAGAAGGAAAGCGTTTATTACAAGAAATTTTAACCTTACAAAAAGAGAATAACGAAATGTTATTGTCTTTCAAAAAAAATATTAGATGGAACAATCTATCTCGCATTTTTTATTGGGTTTTAATAGCTGGTATTGCTTTTGGAGCTTTTTATTTCATCAAACCATACTTAGGAAGTTTTATGAATATTTACAGTGGAAATATTTCTGGAGTAAATATTACTGAATTGACTAAAAGTTTAATGGAATAACTTGTCAGATTTGTTTTAATTAGGTAAATTATATTTATCGCTTGGGTAGCTCAGTTGGTAGAGCGCTCCCCTGAAGAGGGATAGGTCGGCAGTTCAATTCTGCCCCCAAGCACAGAATAAAAAACACCTCCGATTAAAATCGGAGGTGTTTTTTAGATTGATTTAATTTTTAATTTAGTTTCTCTGTTTTTGTCTAGTTTAGGAAGTTTGATAATCAACAATCCATGTTTCTCTATCGCTTCAGCCTCTTCTGGATCAACTTCTTCTGGAAGGGAAATAGTTCTAGAAAATGAACCCCAATAAAGTTCTTTAACGAAATAGTTATCTTTTTGGATAGACTGATTTTCTTCTCTCTTTCCTTTGATGGTAACCATATCTCTGGTTATTGTTATATTTAAATTATCTGGTTGAACTCCAGCTACCATTGTTTGAACGATAATATCAGAAGGAGTTTGATACAAATCAACAGTTAGTTCAGCTTCCTGTTCTTCTTCCCATTTTTCTTCTTTTTCTACTTCTATATTTTTTGATTCACTGACAGATTTAGAGTTTTTTTTGCTACTTGATTCCTCGTATAGATCATCATCGAGTTCGTCTTCGTCAACTCTAATATTTCCTGTAAGTCTTTCTAAAAATGATTTTTTCTTCATATTGTTTTTTCATTTAGTACAGGAAGGTGTTTCCCCATACGCTTAAGTTTCTCAAAAATGAGAAGATTAATAATAGTTGTAACCCACAAAAATCCGAAAACTGAAAGAAAATTCTTACCGCCTTCTCTCATTATAAGTAAATTAAAAATACTATGCAACACAATAGCACTTAATAAACCAACCCAAAGATAGCGAGTCTTTCTTTTTTTTAAGAAAAAAGCTAATCCTAAAGCACTACCTACCATAGAACTAGAAATAGCATGAAGTAATGTAGAGCCTAAGAATCTTAAATTTCCAGTAATTAGGCCAACGGTAGAGCCACTTGAATCAAAAGCACCAACTAAATAAAGAATATTTTCTAAGGCAGCAAAACCTAAAGCCACTGAAATAAAATACATAGGGTAGTCTATAGGTTCATCTACATGTTTATTTCCAAAAATAATCAAAGATACTGCTATAAACTTAAGGACTTCTTCGATTATAGCCCAAACTACAATTTTCAAATCACTATTTTTGTCTAAAAAGTTAAGTGAATATTTTTCTAAGCAAATAGCAAGTAAAACAACTAAACCACCTACGATAAAAGACAAAACTATTAAACCAGTAGGTTCTGGCCTTTCTCTATCTTCATGTTTTAACCAAAACCAGAGCCAAAAAACAGCTGGGACTAGACCACTTAAGATGGCTAAAATAAGATTCTTGGGGTCTAGCGAATGGGCAATCATTTTAAATAGGCCAGTCTTCTATAATTAGTAATTTTTTATTATCTATCATTGGAATCAAGGACCATATTTCTTCGGTTAAGAATGGCATAAACGGATGGAGTGTTTTTATTATCATCACAAGAGTTTGAATCAAGAATTGTTTTCTAGAAAATTTAGCTTGTTTATCTTCTTGATTAAATATCTTTTTACTATCTTCTAGAATAACGTCAGCAAAAGAATGCCAGATGTATTGATATATTTTTTCACTAGCCATATAGAATCTAAATTCTTCCATGTCGCGGGTGATATCTTTTACAAAATCATCTCTTTCTTTGATCAGATTTAAATCATTTTCATTGAATTCTTTATAGATTGGATCGTATGTAATATCTTTTGTTCCTTCTAAAACAAATCTGGTAATATTCCATACTTTATTAGCAAAGTTTTTATTGGCTCTAACCCTATCTTCAGCCCACTTCATGTCTGTCCCCGGAGTGTTTCCAACTACTAGTGCCATTCTTCCGGCATCAGCTCCGAACTTTGAAGCAATCTCCAATGGATCAACCCCGTTATTTAAAGATTTAGACATTTTTCTTCCTTTGGCATCACGAACTGTTCCATGGAGATATATTGTTTTGAATGGAATAGTTCCAAGAGTATATCCAGTCATTAATATCATTCTTGCTACCCAGAAGAATAGTATTTCATATCCTGTTTCTAGGACATCTGTTGGATGGAAGAAAGATAAATCTTTGTTTTCATTTGGCCAACCAAGAGTTGAAAATGTCCAAAGGGCTGAAGAGAACCAAGTATCTAGAGTGTCTTCATCTTGAGTCCAACCAGTTTCTTCAGGAGCTTCGGTTCCGCAGTATATTTCATCTTGTTTATACCAGACGGGGATTCGATGGCCATACCAAATCTGACGAGAAATACACCAATCTTTTAAGTTATCAATCCAGTGAAAATATGTTTTATCGAAATAGTCAGGAATAATTTTAATCTGTTCATTCTCTATCACTTTTCTCATTATTTCCTTTAAACTGACCATGCTTCCAGATTCTACTCCTTTTATTCCAGAGTGATCTATTTTAAATGGTTTATCTACGGCCACAAACCACTGTAGTTTAGGAAGAGGCTCAATAATTCCACCAGTTCTTTCAGCAGTGGAAACATTTTGTTCAACCTCTTCTTCTTTTTCTAATAACCCATTTTCTTTTAGCCAGTTAACTACTTCTTCTCTGGCTTCAGTAGCTTTTTTACCCATGATATTTTCATTTCCAACCATCATTCTAGCTTTTTCGTCTATAACTTGTATAACTGGCAGGTCATTAGCTTGTCCCATTTCCCAGTCAATCATTGAGTGAGCTGGGGTAACTCCCAAAGCTCCAGTTCCGAATTCACGATCAACTTCTTTGTCAGCGATAATTTTAATTTTCAATGGAACTCCGCAGAAGTTTTCTATTTCAAAAGTTTGGCCAATATATTTTTGGTATCTTGGATCATCTGGGTGAACAGCTACGGCTGAATCTCCTAATTTTGTTTCAGGTCTTGTTGTAGAAATGGAAATAGGGAAGTCTTTTGAATATTTAAATGTCCAAAATTTTGCTTTTCTTCCTTCATAGACTATTTCATCGTCGGAGATGGTGGTTTGACCGCTTGGGTCCCAGTTAACTATTCTGTATCCTCTGTATATTAATCCATCATCATACATTTTTTTGAATATAGTTCTAACGGCCAAGTTCCTCTCTTCATCTAAAGTAAATGCTTCTCTAGACCAATCACAAGAAGCTCCAAATGTTCTGATTTGTGAGGTGATTGTTTGATGACTATTTTTAGCAAACTCTTCTATTCTTTTAAGTAGTTCTTCTCTTCCTAAATCATATCTGGACTTGTTTTCTTTTTTCTTGATATCTTTTTCAACTTTAGATTGAGTGGCAATAGCGGCATGGTCTGTTCCAGGTAGCCAGAGGGTTTTTTTACCTCTCATCCTCTCAAATCTAATCATTACGTCTTCTATTGTAATCATTAGAGCATGACCCATATGCAAAACTCCAGTTACGTTTGGAGGAGGCATCATAATAGTATATTTTTCTTTGTGTCTTTCTGGTAGGTTATCTGGGTTAAAAAAACCAGATTCTTCCCATATCTTATATATTCTTGGTTCTGTCTCTTTTGGATCGTAAGGCTTTAAAAACTTTTCATTTATTTCCATGACAAAAATATACCATTTTTGGGCTTATTTTTCAATTAAAAAATTGTTGACAGTGATAGTCTACAAACTTAAATTTCCATTAGCATTAAGTCCCCCAACTCTCTTTTTACTTTTAGATTGAAAATATCCAGCTATGGCAATCATTAATCCATTATCTCCACTTAGTTTTTTGGTGGGGAAGTGAACATTGATATCTTTATCAACACTAGCTCTCATGGTTTCTTGCAGGAAATCATTAGCTGAAACACCACCTCCAACTATTAAAGTTTTTGCCTTGTATTCTTTCAAAGCTCTTTTGGTTTTAGAGACTAGAACTTCCACAACTGAATCTTCAAATTCTCTAGCAATTTTTTGTTTAACTTTTATATCTTCTAGCACCTTAGGATTTTCATCTTTCATTTTTTTAATTGTGTACAAGACAGCGGTTTTTAGCCCAGAAAAAGAAAAATCATAATCTTTAGAATTTATCATAGGGCGAGGAAAAGAAATGTCAGATATATTTTTTTCTTCTCGTTCTACTTTAGCTAGTTTAGAAATTTGAGGACCCCCAGGATATGGTAGCTCTAGCATTCTAGCTACTTTGTCAAAAGCTTCTCCCGAAGCGTCATCTCTTGTTTTACCTATCTTCTTATATTTCATCCAGTCTTTAATTAATACAAGTTCAGTGTGTCCGCCAGAAATGAGTAATGATAATATAGGGAATATTTTTTTATCTTTTTTGACGACAAATACATCTTTGTCTTTTGGATAAATAGAAAAAATATGCCCCTCCATGTGATTAACCGGAATGATTGGAATGTTTAAATATGTTCCTAGAGCTTTAGCAAAACTAATTCCAACCCAAAGAGCTGGCTCTAATCCTGGACCCACAGTTACGGCTATGGCATCTACTTTAGGTTTTTCTATTTTTTTCATGAAGTCTATGAAGCTATTAAAGAGTTCTCCCTCTCTTTCTAAAATTTTATTTATTTTCCTTTTTGTTTTATCGTCAGTTTCGGATGTTTTCTTTTTCTCTTTATATAGTTTTGCTTCTTTAAGAGCTTTTTCTAATACTCCAACGATGTTTTTAGCATGTTCTCTTTTGGCCATCATTGGAAAAACTCCGCCATATTGTGTGTGGATGGCTATTTGGGAAGAAACCTCATTACCTAGTATTTTAAAAGATGTCTCCTTTGTGTTTTCTGTTGCTTTAACTATAGCGATGGCGGTTTCGTCACACGATGTTTCGATTGATAGTATTTTCATACGAGTTTAAATATACCACATCAGACTATTTTATGGTATCATTTTGATATGGATAAAAAGAGGATTATCACCCTAGCCGGAAACTTAGGAAGCGGAAAATCTTCTACTGCTAAAAGGTTAGCAGATATTTTAAACTACGAGCATTATTCGACTGGTGATTTTATGCGTGCCATTGCTGATGAAAAAGGGATATCCTTAATTGAACTAAGTTCTTTGGCTGAAAGTGACAGGAGTATAGATGAGGAGTTGGATAACAAAAACAAAGAAGTTGGAAAGAAAGAGAATGTGGTCATAGATTCTCGCCTGGGTTTCTATTTCATTCCACATTCATTTAAAGTTTTTTTGAAATTGGATCCTGAAATATCAGCTGAGAGAATTTTGAAAGACAAACAGACTAATCCTAATCGTCAAAATGAAGCTAATCAAGATTTTGATACCAAAGAGGGAATAATGAGGAATATAAAAATAAGGCAGGAGAGTGAAAGAAAAAGATACCAAGAAATGTATGGAATATCTGATTATACTGATTCTAGTAATTTTGATTTAATAATAGATACTTCACTGTTACCGCTTGAAGGTGTTGTTGATAAAATAATAGAAGAATACAATTATTGGTTAAGGGGTTAATTTATTAAATTAATTTTAAAAAAATGAAAAAATACTTTTTGTTTCTATTCGCTTTAGCTTTTGTTTGTCCGTTTTCCTTTACCCACGCTGAGGTTTCTAATACTTTAACTTTTCTACCCGATGAGGTTTGGTATTCAGAGGAAAACTTAAAAGAAGGTCAGTCGGTTAATGTTTATGCTGGTCTTTGGAATGGAACAGATAATTTAGTTAAAACAAAAATTGAGTTTTATGACAAAAGTACACTTCTTGGATCTAGAGAAGTATCTATAGAGTCAAAGAAATTAAAAGAAGTTTCAATTTCTTGGAAGGTAACTGTTGGTGAGCACTCTATTTCAGCTAAAATAACTTCACCTAAATCGGTCATAGATGGAGAGAATGAAAATCTTAAGGTTAAAGATAGCTCAACAAAAAGTGATAGATTAAACATTTCTGTTGTGGTTAGAAATGAAGAAGGGGAAGAAGTTAAAGCCACTGAAGCATTGGATGGCATAGTTGAGAAGGCAGGAGAAAAAGTTGATGAAATTTTAGATGAAGATGTTAAAGAAAAAATAAATGTTGGCCTTAGCGCTATAGAAGGATATCGATTAGAAAAAGGTGAACAGGTAAAAGAACTTGTAGAGGAAGCAGAAGAAAAAGTAGAGGAAATTAAATCTGAGGAAGGACAAGAAGGTTTAACGGGAGCTATGATAAAAATGTATTTTTGGAAAGTGATTAGTTTTGTTTTTGAAAATAAAACTGTTTTCTATATTGTCATAATTGTTCTAGCCTTTTGTGTTTTAAGGGCAATTTACCGAGCTTTTAGACATCGCACATAAAATGATATAATGGCTTTATGCTGAAAAGGATATCATTTGATTTAGTTTTATTTATTTCTATATTTGTCTTACCTTGGTGGATAAATGTACCACTCTTGTTTATAGGCCTTTTTATTTTTAAAAATTTTTATGAATTTTTGTTTTTTTCTATTGTGATTTTTTCTGTTTATTCAGTTTCGGATGGCCGGTTGATTTCTAACAAGTATTTTTATACTATTTTGGTTTGCTTTATTTTTATAATCATAGAGCTTTTGAAAAAACAAATTATTTTTTACAGAAATAGATAATGAGAAGAAAATTTAAATATAACAAAAAAATAAAAGATATAGATCCGGATGAAATATTTTTGGATTCAGAAAACTTACCAAACTTTAATAAACAACAGTTTGAGGGACGATTAGAAAAAACAATCCCCAAAAGGTCAATCTTTTTTTTGGGAGCTTTTTTCTTTTTGGTTTTATGTATTTTTGTTTGGAAGACGGTGGACTTGCAAATAGTTAATGGTGGAGAATATTTTGAGAAAAGTGAAAATAATACTTTAATGCAACAACCTATATTTGCTGACAGGGGGTTAATATATGATCGCAATGGAGTTCTTTTGGTTTGGAATAAATGGCAAGAGGAAGACATTGATAAAATGTCATATCCGACTAGAGCCTACTTCGAAGAATCAGGTTTTTCTCATCTCTTAGGTTATACTAGTTCTCCGGCTAAAGATAATGCTGGTTTTTACTGGCAAGATCGCTTTATTGGAAGAGATGGGGTAGAAAGCTACTATGATGACAAATTAACTGGAAAGAATGGAGTAAAAATAAGTGAGACGAATGCGGTCGGACAAATACAGTCAGAAAATATTGTTTTGTTACCAACTGAGGGCGAAGATTTAACACTCACTATAGATAGCAGGATTCAAAAAGAAATGTATAAAGCAATATCCGAGATGGCTAAGAACGTTGGATTTCAAGGAGGGGCTGGTTTGATAATGGATATTGAAAATGGTGAGTTGTTATCATTAGTTAGTTATCCAGAATACGACAGCAATGTATTATCTTTAGGTAAAGACAAGAAAAAAATAAATTCCTTTTTAGATGATAAAGGTAAGGTGTTTTTAAATAGATCAATTTCTGGGTTATACAGCCCAGGATCTATAGTTAAACCATTTTTGGCATATGGTGCCCTAGAAGAAGAAATTATTACTCCCGAAAAAACAATTTTAGCTAATGGTTTCATTTCAATACCTAATCCATATTACCCAGAGCTTAAATCTATTTTTAAAGACCATGGTTCTTTTGGTAATGTAGACATGCGTCAAGCTATTTCTATTTCTTCTGATATCTATTTCTATGAAATTGGCGGAGGTTTTGAAGATCAAAATGGATTAGGAATTTTAAATATTGATAAATACTCTAAATTATTTGGAATTGGATTAAAAACAAATATAGATTTAAATGGAGAACAAGAAGGTCTCATACCTGACCCTGTTTGGAAAGCTAATGTTTTTAAGGGTGATCCATGGAGAATCGGAGATACTTACAATACTTCCATTGGACAATATGGTTTTCAGGTTACTCCAATTCAAATGGTTAGAGCTGTTGGCACATTGGCAAACAAAGGAAAATTATTTTCTCCTCACATTTTAAGGAAAGAAGAAAATGTTTTACCAGAGCAAGAATTACTATTGGGTGAAGATAAAATTAAAGTTATTTTTGAAGGAATGAGGATGGCTGTAACAGAAGGGACTTGTTTAGCTTTAAATACTCCAAAAGTTGAAGTGGCAGCTAAATCTGGAACGGCTCAGGTGGGGGTGGGTAACACTAACACTAATTCTTGGGTAATAGGTTTTTTCCCATATCAAAAGCCTCGTTATGCTTTTGCTTTAGTTATGGAAAGGGGTCCAAAATCAGCTTCTGGTAATGCCACAAGGGTTATGAGAGAAGTTATAGACTACATGAAAGATTATACACCGGAATACTTTGACTTAAATTAATAAATACGCTAATATGGACTGGCTATGGAAGAAATAAATTACATGACAGAGGGTAAGAAAAAAGAGCTTCAGGGAGAGCTTGATTACCTAAAAACATTTAAAAGAAAGGAGAATGCAGAAGCTATAGAGGCAGCTAAGGCTCTTGGTGATTTATCTGAGAATGCTGAATATCATGAAGCTAGAGATGAACAAGGGAGAACAGAGAGTCGTATTATGGAAATAGAAGAACTGTTAAAAACTGCTGTTATTGTTAAAAAGCATTCAAGTTCACAAGTTGAAGTTGGAACTTCAGTTAAGGTTAAAAAGGGAGAAGAAAAAGATGAGATTATATATCATATAGTCGGAGCCCAAGAATCAAATATGGCTGAAAATAAAATATCATATAAATCTCCACTTGGTCAGGCATTAATGGGAAAGAAAAAAGGAGAAGAATTTAGCATAAAAACACCTAAGGGACTAGTCAAATACGCTCTCGTTGATATACAATAGAGTCATGGCATCACTTGAAGAATTACGCAATGTGCGTCTAAATAAAATAGAATTACTCAAAGAAGCTGGAATGGATGCTTATCCTGTTTCAGTTCCTTTTGATAGTTCTATCAAAGAAATTAAAAATAATTTTAATGAGTTAAAAGAAGATTTAAATGAGAAAAGTATTTCAACTTCTGGAAGGGTTTTGGTTGTAAGGGGACAGGGTTCAATACTTTTCGTTGTCTTGCAATCTGGTGGTAGTCGTTTGCAAGCTGTTTTAAAGAAAGGTGAAATAGAAGATAGTTTGTTTGATCTGTTTAATAACACAGTAGACAGTGGAGATTACATTTCTGTTTCTGGTCCACTCTTTGTAACAACTCGGGGAGAACAAAGTATTTTGATTAAAAAATGGGTAATGGCATCCAAATCTCTTTTACCGCTACCAGATAAGTGGGCAGGTATTCAAGATCAAGAAGAAATTAATCGTAAAAAATATTTAGATATTTTAATGAATGAAGAATCATATAAAAGATTCGAAGTTCGATCTAAGGTTATCCAAGCTATTCGTAGATTTTTTGACGACAAGGGTTTTATGGAAATAGAAACTCCTATTTTGCAAAACCAAGCTGGCGGAGCTATGGCTAGAGTTTTTGAAACCCATCACAATGATTATGATATGCCAATGGTTCTAAGAATTGCTTTGGAATTGGATCATAAAAAAATCATGGTTGGAGGGTACGAAAGGGTTTATGAGATAGGAAAGACTTTCAGAAATGAAGGTTCAGATCCAACCCATCTTCAAGAATTTACAATGATAGAATGGTATGCTGCATATCAAACCTTAGAAACCAATATGCTTTGGACCGAAGAGCTTATTAGATCTTTGGCAGTTGATGTAATTGGTAAAACAACTTTTACCGTTTACGACAAAGAAGGTAATGGAACTCAAGTTGATTTTAGTGGAGATTGGACAAGAGTAACTTTTGCTAGTTTGCTCAAAGAAAATGCAGGGGTAGATATAAAAACAATTAGTTTAGAGGAAGCTAGAAATGAAGCAATAAAGTGGGGTATGGAAAAAGAAGAAGCAGAAAAGGCTGGTAGGGGAAACTTGCTAGATTTTATTTATAAAAAATCTTCTCGTCATAAAATAATAAACCCAACATTTGTTATAGATTTCCCTGGAGAGTTAAAACCTTTGGCTCAACAAAATAAAGAAGATGGAACAGCTAAGGTAGCTCAGTTGCTTATCGGTGGTGCTGAAATAACTAATCAATATGCAGAGCTGGTAAATCCTATAACCCAAAGAGATCTTTTGGTGGCTCAAGCTAAAGCTAAAGAAAGTGGAGATGAAGAGGCTATGGATATAGATGAGGAGTTTTTGACAGCTATGGAGCATGGTATGCCACCTATGACAGGATTTGGTATGGGAATTGATAGATTAGTTGCTATTTTAACTGATCAAAAGAACCTAAGGGATGTAATTTTCTTCCCAATAATGCATCCGAGAGAGTAAAATTTAACGCAAAAGTTTTAGTCTGACTATTGATTGTCTTTTCAGTATTTAATGTTATAATAAATGTATATGAAAATGTTGCTTGAGTTTGATTACAAAAAAGCTACACAGGCGATAAATTATCTCGCAAAAAAAGAAGGTGGAACGATAGATAAACTTAAACTTATAAAGTTGGTTTATTTTGCAGATAGGTATCACCTAAGACGTTATGGTCGTCCTGTTATAAACGATGCTTATTTTGCTATGCAACTTGGCCCAGTTGGATCATCAGTAAAAGATATTGCGGAATTTTCTGATTTTTTGGATGACAGTGAACGTGAATATGCTACTAATTTTATTGGTCGTGGTGGAGATGCAAATACAGTAGTATCGATTGCAGAGGTTGATAATAAAATCTTTTCTGAAAGTGAAATTGAGGCGCTTGATTTTTCTTATAAAGAATTTGGTGAAAACGATGCTTTAGAATTAGTAAATATTACTCATCGTTACCCAGAATGGAAAAAATTTAAGAATGCCCTAGATTCAAAAGAAACAACTCGTGAAGCTATGTCATATAAGGATTTTTTTGATAATCCTAGTAATAATGTAAAAGATAAGTTTTCAATAGATCAAAATATTCTTTCTGCTTCAAAAGAATTGTTTGAAGATAATTATAAGATTGCTGAATATTGGAAGTAATCATGTTTGTTTTATGAATATTTCTGCACAAATTCGGATATTGGCTGGAATACGAACAGGATCTGTCTATTATTTTATAGAAGAAAAACTTTCTTCTGAAAAACCTCATTATTTTATAGTATTAAATAGAAGCCCTAGAATAAAAAATATTCTTGTTTTAGTTTGTGCCTCTTCTCAAACTAAGAAAAGGCAAGAAATAGCAAAAAAATTAGGATTTTCTGATGATACTTTAGTTCTAATATCTCCATCTGAATATTCTCTATTTAGTAAAAATACTGTAGTTGATTGTAATAGTGTTTTTGAAAAGACGGCCCAATCACTTATTGATAAGCTTGAAGCTTGTAAATTGGGGGTTTGTACAGAAATAATGCCCGCAGAAATTGTTGAAAAATTGATTAGGGGAGTTAAAGCAAGTACTCAAGTTTCTGAAGAAGTTAAAGAAATACTTAAATAGTAGCATCATTTCTTTGTTTAAAAATATAATTCTACAGGACCACAAGTGGTCCTTTTTAGTTATCCACAGATTTGGGTGGGATAAACCATTTGTTTTGTGGGGCAAAGTGGTCTATAATATTAATTAAGTGGGATGTAGTGGGAGATAAAAAAACATCTTACTTTTATTAAATTATGCTAATAGGAGAATATATACATACATTAGATGACAAGAATAGAATTTCTTTACCTATTAAGTTCAGGAAAGAAATGGGGAAGAGTATTGTTGTTGCTCCTGGTCTAGATAATTGTCTTTCTTTGTATACAACAAAAGAATGGCAGAAAATTTCAAATAAATTATCTGACTCATCAATGTTAGCTAGTGATAACAGAAGTTTTTCAAGATTTATGTTTGGTCAAGCTGTGGTGGTAGATGTTGATGGAAACGGCCGAATACTAATCCCGGAAAATTTAAAGAATCGTTCAAGCCTTTCAACCAAGGTGGTTGTTATCGGTGTTCAAAACAGAGTAGAAATTTGGAATGAAAGTTCTTGGATTGAATACAAGAAGAAAGTAGAAACACAGGCAGATGCCCTCGCAGATAAATTAGGGCAGGGTGGTGTTCTTTAATATGAGACATATTTCTGTATTGCTTAAAGAAACAGTTGATGGAATTAACATCAAAGCTGGCGATATCATTGTTGATGGAACATTGGGTGGCGGAGGTCATTCCTTAGAGATTATAAAAAGATTTAATTCTAAGGTTAAAATAATTGGTTTTGATTTAGACATAGATGCCATAGACAGAGTTAAAAATCTAACCAAAGAGGCTGACATTGTTTTTGTTAACAACGGTTTTGAAAAGATAGATCAAGAACTTGAACATTTGAAGATAGATAAGATAGATGGTTTAATTCTTGATTTAGGCTTCAGTTCTTTTCAATTAGAAGAAGGCGGAAGAGGTTTCTCTTTTCTAAGAGATGAACCACTTTTAATGACATTGAAAAAGGATATAACTGAAAATGACTTAACAGCCAGAGAGATAGTCAATGAGTGGTCAGAGGAAAGTTTGGCAGACATTATTTATGGTTTCGGAGAGGAAAGATACGCTAGAAAGATTGCAAGAGCTATAGTTCTTACCAGACAAGATAAAAAGATTAGTACTACATTTGATTTAGTTTCGATTTTGGAAAAAACAGTTGGTCGTTTCTATAGAGGGAAGAAAATCCATTTTGCCACTAAAACTTTTCAAGCTCTTAGAATTGCTACCAATAGAGAATTGGAAAACTTAGATGAAGTGATAGAAAAAGGTTTCCATTGTTTAAGTAAAGGTGGACGAATCGCAATCATAACATTTCATAGTTTAGAAGATCGTTTAGTTAAGAGAAAGTTTAAAGATTTAGTAGAACAGGGGCAAGCAGAATTAGTCAATAAAAAACCAATTATACCAAATGAATTAGAAACAGAGGAAAACCCTCGTTCTCGAAGTGCAAAATTAAGATTAATAGAAAAAATAATTTAAATAATATGATAAAAGCAATATCCATAACTAAAGATTTTAAAAAAGACCAAGAATTAAGAAGGACAATATTTAGAATGTTGTTAGTTGTTTTGGCTGTTTTTTCTATTTCTTATTTCTATCTAATAGGTTCAATTACTTGCAATATAGTTGAGAGAAGATCTTTTGAAAATAAAATTACTAGCTTGAATAGTCAAGTTAATGAGTTAGATTTAATCTACCTTCATATGATTAAAAATTTAGATAAAGAGTATGCCATGTCTAATGGCTTTACTGATAATGATCAAAATCTTTTTGTTTCTAGGGACATTAATCATGTGGCGGTTAGATAATGAGGGTTTTAAATTTTAAAACAAGAATAAGAATAATAATAGCTATATTTCTTTTGGTAGCAGTTGTTTTGTTGGTTAATCTTTTTAATCTCCAGGTTATAAATGGTGAAGCTTATCTTAAAGAAGTAAATAGTCAACATATTTCTAGTTCCAGCGATGTCTTTAGTCGTGGTTCTATTTTTTTCTCTGATAAAGATGGTAGCCTAGTTTCTGCAGCAACAGTAACTTCGGGTTTTAAGGTCTCTGTAAGGCCAGATGATTTAGAAGAAGATGGGGAAGATCTTTTTGAAAAATTAAGTTCATATTTAAATATAGATCGTGACACTTTTCTCATTAGGGTTAACAAAAAAGGAGATCCGTATGAAGAGATTGCTAGTAAATTAACCAGGGAACAAGTAGATGAAATTGAAACTTTAGGTATTAAAGGACTTTCAATTCATAAAGATAATTGGCGAAGTTATCCAAGTGCTGATGTGGCATCACATTCTATAGGTTTTTTAGCTTATCAAGAAAATGAATTAAAAGGAAGATATGGATTAGAACGATTTTATGATTCTGTTTTAGCTAGACCACAAGATGAGCCATATGTTAATTTTTTTGCTGAAGCATTTTCTAATATCAAAAAAGGTAAATCAGATCAGAGTCGTGGAGATGTCGTAACTACCTTAGAGCCAGTTGTTGCATATACTTTTGAAACTGAATTATCTAATGTGGTTAATAAATGGAAAGCTGATCAAGCTGGAGGAATAATAATTAATCCACAAAATGGTGAGATATATGCCATGGCTGGTTTTCCTAATTTTGATTTAAATAATTTTAGGAATGTCTCTGATCCAGATATATTTAGAAATCCTTTAGTTGAAAACGTTTTTGAAATGGGCTCGGTTATAAAGCCACTAGTTATGGCTAGTGCTATTGATGCTGGTGCTGTTACTCCAGAAACTAGCTATTACGATAGTGGGTCTATTACAGTTGATAAAAAGGTTATAAGCAATTTTGATAAAAAGGGAAGAGGACAAGTTACCATGCAAGATGTTTTAAATCAATCTTTAAACACAGGTATGGTTTTTGCTGAAAGCAAATTAGGGCATGAAAAATTTAGGGAATATGTAAAGGCTTTTGGTCTAGGAGAAAAAACAGGTATAGATTTACCAAACGAAACATCGGGGTTAATGAAGAATTTATTAACCAGTCCTCGTGATATTGAATATGCCAATGCTTCTTTTGGACAAGGAATAGCCCTTACTCCCATTGGGGCAGTTAGAAGCTTTAGTGCTCTAGCCAATGGTGGTAATTTAATAACGCCCCATTTAATGAAAGAAATAAAATATAATAATGGATTAAGTGAAAAAAATGATACTGGTTTTTCTAGACAAAATGTTTTAAAACCTGAAACGGTAGAGACCATAACCAAAATGTTGGTTAAGGTTTTTGATAACTATGATAGTGGAGCTCACAAGTTTGAACACTATAGTATAGCAGCTAAAACTGGAACCGCTCAGATCGCAAGAGAAAGTGGAGGAGGGTATTATGATGATAGAAACATGCACTCATTCTTTGGTTATTTCCCAGCATATGAACCTAAGTTTTTAGTTTTTCTTTATATAAAAAATCCTAAGGGGATAAAGTATGCTTCGCAAACTTTAATTCCTTCTTTTGTAAATATCACTAAGTTTCTTTTAAACTACTATAATGTTCCTCCTGATAGATAAAATATGTGTTAAAATACGAAGGAGGTGACTAGTTAAGATGAAAAGATTTTTTAAAAAAATATTAACTTGGATAATTACTTGGCAATCTAAAATTGTTATCTTTAAGTATAAACCTAAAATCATAGCTATTACTGGTTCGGTTGGAAAGACTTCTACCAAGCGAGCAATTTTTTCAATTATTTCAAGCAAAAAGACAGTTAGAATGAGCGAGAAAAGTTTCTATAATGAAATAGGCTTACCTTTAACTATTTTAGGTTGCTACGATGGTGGGGAAGATTTGTTTATGTGGATTGGAACGATTATTCATGGTCTTAGTTTAATTATTTTTAAACATAAGTATCCTGAGTTTTTGATTTTGGAAGTAGGGTTGAGGAATCCGGGAGACATTAAAAACAAAGTTGCTAATTGGCTAAAACCAGATGTGGTGATAATAACTAGAATGCCTAATTGTCCATCTCATATTGAATTTTTTGATAGTTTAGAAAAATTAGAAGAGGAAAAAATTTCTTTAGTTAAAGCTCTTAGAAAAGATGGACTACTCATTTTAAATCATGATGATCCTAAGGTATATTCATTACATGAAATGTCCAGTTCAAGAGCTGTTTCTTTTGGAATAGATCAAAACTCCACATATCAAATTCTTTACCTTATAGAAAACTACCAAAAGAAAGAGGATTCAGGGATTAATTTTAAAATTAAATATGGAGGAAATACTTTTCCTGTTAGTTTGCCAAACATCTTAGGTCTGCATAATGCTTTAATTGTCACTTCTGCTCTGGCTTGTACGAAAGAATTAGGGTTTGATCTTTTGGAGAGCATAGAGACTATTAATAGTTTTAAAACTCCGCCAGGAAGATTATCTCAATTAAAAGGTATAAATAATTCAATTATTATAGATGATAGCTATAACTCTTCTCCTTTGGCTCAAGAAGTTGCTATAAATGTTTTAAAAGAGATGAGTGGGAGGCGTAAGATTGCTGTTTTGGGAGATATGTTAGAGCTTGGAAAATATACTGAAAAAGAACATCAAAATGTTGGATTAAAAATTTCTCAGGTGGCTGATAAATTAGTTATTGTAGGTCAGAGAGCTAAATTAATAGCTGATGGAGCTATTGATAATAATTTTTCTAAGAAAGACATTATCTACTTCAATGAATCTGATGAGGTTGGTGATTATTTAGTTAAAGAAATAAAAGAAGGGGATGTTGTTTTGGTTAAGGGATCACAAAAAATGAGAATGGAAAAAATAGTTGAAAAAATAATGTTGGAAAAAGAAAATAAAGGGGAGTTGCTTTGTCGCCAAAGTAAGGAGTGGAAATAAAAAAAGGACATCAGTAGATGTCCCGTGGGCTTACTTCCACAATATCAGGAGGAACCATTTGTGGGTATTTTTTTGCTAGATTTATTGCGGCGTCAATTGTCTTTTTCAGCTCTTCTCCCACTACTACAAAGATACAAAAGTTACTTTCTATATACTCTACATATTTGTAGAATTTATTCCAAGGAACAACCTTGTTTCTTCTACGAACCAAGGATGAATCCATGGTATAGGCGAGTAAAGAAACAGAATCTGTTCTTTCGAGCAGTATCTCAAGACTACCCGAAGTTAGCCGTCGTGCATTTTTCCTGATGCGAGATTCTTCTCGCCACTTTATAATTACCTCCTGGAGATAATTATAAAGATTCTTAAGAATATTCATCGTGTAGGGTTTTGTTTACATTGTATAACGACTTAAAGCATATGTCAAATTTTTAATCCCCCAAAAATATTTCTTTTTCTTTCTATAAAAAGGTATAATATATGTCATATGAAAAAAGAAAAACTAATTACTAAAATATTTGTCCCGATTACTTTTTTAGCCATGATAATTGTTAATTTCTTGGCTAATTTTTTGCCAATTAATAACATGACTACAGGGGGTGTTTCTGAACATTATCCTAATTTATTTACTCCCACTCCTCTAACTTTTTCTATTTGGGGATTAATATATTTTTTGGTTATCTTATATGTTGTCTATCAACTAGGTTGGTTTAAAAAAGTTAGAAGAGACAAATCTCTTTTAGCTAAAGTTGGTCTTTATTTTTCAATTTCTTCTCTTGCTAACATAGCTTGGATTTTCTTTTGGCATTATGACTTAATCGTTTTGAGTTTTATCACCATCCTGGTATTGTTAGCTTCTCTTGTAATGGTGGTAATTAGTTTAGAAAAAGAAAGATTAGATAGTTGGCAAAAGTTATTAGTCAAACTTCCTTTTGATGTCTATTTAGGTTGGATCTCTATTGCTACTTTAGCTAATTTGGTTGTTCTTCTAAAGAGTTTTGAATTAATTAAAAATCCAGTTTGTTTTACCATTTCTATGCTTTCCATAAGTGCAATTATTGGATTGTTTGTTTTGATTAAAAGAAAAAATATAGTTTATGGTCTTGTCTTTATTTGGGCATATTTGGGAATATATATTAAACATACATCTCCGATGTTTTATAACGGATCATATGATCGAATAATACTTGTAACTTCTATTTATTTAATTCTTTTTGTTGTTATGGAATTGGTAGTTTTCTTTCATTTTAAAGAAAAACCAAAAAATTTGTTTGAAAGAATTTTTAAGAGATGAAATATATAAAAAAATTTGAAGAAATAGGCAAGAAAGATGTAGACATTGCTGGAGGCAAGGGAGCTTCGTTAGGGGAGATGTTGAATTCTGGAATTCCTGTTCCTAATGGTTTTGTTATCCTTTCTTCAACTTTTGATTATTTTATTAAAAAAACAGATTTAATTCAGGAAATTGATTCTATTTTAGACAATGTTGATCGTAATGTCATACATGAAGTAGAAAAAGCTTCAGAAAAAATTCGAGAATTAATAATTTCCCGAAAAATTCCAGAGGATATTAAGATTGAGATAGAAAAGAATTTTAAAGAATTAGGATCTTCTTTTGTGGCTGTCAGATCATCAGCTACTGCTGAAGATGGTTCTCAAAATGCTTGGGCTGGACAGCTAGAAAGCTATTTAAATACTAATAAAAATGATTTATTAGAAAATGTAAAGAAATGCTGGGCTTCTTTGTTTACTCCTAGAGCCATTTTCTATCGTTTTGAAAAAGGGTTAGACAAAACAAAAATTTCTGTGGCTGTTGTAATTCAACAAATGGTTCAATCGGAAATTTCGGGAATTGCTTTTTCTGTTCATCCTGTGACTGAAGACAAAAACCAGGTGATAATAGAGGCAGGTTTTGGGTTGGGGGAGGCTATTGTGTCTGGATCGGTTACTCCAGATTCATATGTTTTGGAAAAAGAACCAAGGGGGATTCTGGATATAAATATTAATGAGCAAAATAGAGCTTTGTATAGAGGAAAAGATGGGGGAGTAGAATGGAAAAAATTAACTGAGGAAGGGTCAAAGAAACAAGTTTTGTCTAATTCTCAAATTTTAGAATTGGCAGAGTTGGTGATAAAAATAGAGAATCATTACGGTTTTCCTTGTGATATAGAATGGGCTTATGAAGATAATAAGTTTTATATAGTTCAATCAAGACCAATTACGACACTAAAAAGAGAGGTTAATGATGTGGGTACAGAAACTATTAATTTAGTAAAAGAACACAGTAGAGAATATTCGATTGCACAAATAAATTCATATTGTGAAATAATAAATAAAATTAAAAAGGAAACAGGGTGTCAAATAGAAAATGAATTATTTCTCTATAATCCAAAAATTAAATTAGTTTCAATTTACCATCAACCCCAAGAACTAAAAAATCTTTTTAAGGCTGTTGGGACTTTAGCAATGGATAAATTAGTTTTAAAAAAGATCATATCAGATTTTGAGCAATCTCTATCTGATATAAAACCATATCTGGAGAATAAAAAAGTTGTAAGAAATATTGAAGAGTTTAATTTGCTATATGATTTATTTTTTAGATTTTATTTAGGGATAGCCTATGTTTGGGTGTTACCACTTCTTGAATACTTACCAGAAAAAGTAAAGGAAGTATCTTTAAAACTAAGAGAAAAGACTGAAAAATATTCTTCTAGAAGAGATCAAGTTTTAATAAATAATTTAAAAATTATTTATCCCGAGGTGGAGGATTTGGTAAAATATTTGTCTATAGATGAAATTAGAAGGGGGAAGATAACCGAAGAATTAATTTCTAAGTTAAAAGAAAGAGCAGATGGTTTTATATATTATCGAGATAATATCTATCAAGGTAAATTATATGAAGAATTTTTTGAAAATAATAAAATAAAATTAGATGATCAAGTATTAGATAAAGATATTAATAAAATAACAGGTTCTGTTGGCTTTAGAGGGGTGGCAAAAGGGTTTGTTAGATTGATTTTTACCGAAAAAGATTTAAATAATTTTAAAGAGGGAGAAATTCTTGTTTCTCCTATGACTAGACCAGAATTTCTTTCTGTTATGCAGAAAGCTTTAGCTTTTGTCACTGACGAGGGTGGAATAACTTGTCATGCCGCAATAATAGCAAGAGAAATGAAAAAACCTTGTATCATAAGTACAAAAATTGCTACTCAAGTTTTAAAAGATGGAGATTTGGTTGAAGTAGATGCAGACAATGGGGTAGTGAGGATATTGGAAAGGAGTGAAAAGTTAGTTGGAGAAAACGATAAGGCCAATAAAAAATTTGAATTAGATCCAGATATTTGGTCTGATTCTTTTAATTGGAAATATGGGGCATATCCGTTTTTTACCTCGGTATATACAAAACTTAACACAGAAGAAAAAAATAAATATGAAACAGATTGGAAATATTTTTTAAACTATTTTAAGGATGGTCAACTTAATGCTTATCTACCAAAGAAAGAAGTGATTGATAATGGTCGTTTGATTATCAGTGAGCTTTTAAATGGCAATGAAAATTTTTTAAATGTATTTAATGATTATCACGATAAAATTAATCAATCCTTGTGTATTTGTCAAAAATACTTGAAAAGTAATTCCAATAAATTTGAAGAGATCTGGTTTCTAGTTCAAGACTCACTTTCAAATGCTGCTAAAATTTTGTTTAATTTTGATTACGGTCTAGACGATTATTTTAAAGAATTACAAAAGGATGATATTAAACTTTTTGAAATTATTAATTCCAACATAGCAGAAGAAAAGGAATCATTTATTAGTGAAGCATCAAAAGAGCTAATAAAACTTGCAAAAGAAAATCCAAATGATTTTGATATGGTTTATGAGACTTTCTTAATGAAATATGGATGGTTTCAAAATTCATATAAGGGGGTTTTTAATATAACGAAAGATTGGTTGCTTGATTTTTATAATAAAACAAAAGATCTTAATCCCGTACAAAAAACAAAAATAAAAATTAAAATTGATAGCAAGTATAAATTATTTATAAAAGTTATTAATAAAGCCATTTCTTTTAGAGACGACAAAAAGAAATTATTACTTTTCTCTGTAGGGATTATGAACAAATGGCTAGAAGAGTTTTCTGATAAGTACAAGCTAAACAAAAAAGATTTATTGTGGCTTTCGGTTGACGAAATTTTGGAACTCTCTAGCAGCGTTAATCTTCTTGAAGAGAAAGTAAATACCTATAAAAGTTCTAATAGTAGAATTGGGTTAATGAATAAAAATGGATATAAAGACATTGATGAAATCCTATGGGGTGAAGTAATTAAATTAAATAGTATTAGTGATAATACTAAAGAGATAAAAGGTATAACTGGAAATAGGGGTAACATTAATGGAAAGGTTAGAATTATTTTAAAGGCAGAAGAAAGTAAAAATTTTGTAGATGGAGAAATTTTAGTAACATCTATGACTAGACCTGAATTTTTACCCCTTATGGGTAGAGCCTCCGCCTTTATTACAGATGAAGGAGGAATAACTTGTCATGCCGCAATAGTTGCCAGAGAAATGGGTAAACCTTGTATAATTAGTACAAAATTTGCTACTCAAGTTTTAAAAGATGGAGACTTTGTTGAAGTTGATGCAGATAATGGAGTGGTCAAAATATTAGAAAGAAAAAAATAATTAAATTAATTTTATGAAAGAATCAATAGGTTTAAGCAAAGAGTCAAAAGAAAAAATTAGTTCAGAGATAGTCTTACATTTTTTTAGGCATTCCATTAAAGAAAAGACAAATAATCCTGATGATCTTATTCCTATTAGCCAAGAAGGAAGAAAATTAGCCAAAGAAAAATCTTTTAAAAATGTTAATTTAGACCAGTCTGTTGCTTTTGGTTCTCCTAAGATAAGAACACAGGAAACAGCTATGCTTATGATGGCTGGTGAATTAGATGATATTACGGGAGATGAAACACTAGAAGAATTAAAAGAAAAAATAAATGGAGGAGTTTCTTTTGGTTCTAAGATTGGAATAGATAAAAGATTAGATTATGAAGATGACTTTGAAAGTCCATTGGGTAAAAAAGCTTATGTAGCTTATAACAATAATAAATATCTATCTTTTTTAGCTAACGAAAGTGATATGATTTCAAAAAAAACAAATGATAAAACCAAGTCTAATTATTCAGCTAAATCTTCCCAGTTAGCAAAAGTAATACATAAGTATATAAAAATTATTCCAAGGTGGAATAAGTTAGTTAGCGAAAAATCAGGTAAATATGATAGTAAGTTAGAAAGGTTTTTCTGTACGCATACTAGTATTCCAGAATCTTTTCTATTGAAAGTTTTTGAATTACTTGGAGACAATAAATCAAAAGAAGAATATCTTGAAAAATATACTAATGATATAAACTATCTAGAGGGTTTTGAGGTGGATATAAAAAAATATCCAAATAAGAAGGAACCAGATATAGTCATTACTTATGATCTTGGAGAAAAAAAGAATAGTATAAATGTTCCATTAGGACTAATAGAAAAAATGATTGAGGAATGAAAAGAAGAGTTGATTTAGAATTAGTAAAAAGAGAAATATTTAAAACAAGAAACAAAGCCAGTGAAGCAGTCTCTTCAGGGATTGTATTTTGTAATGATAAAAAGGTGGAAAAGGCAAGTTTCTTGGTTTGTGAAGATGATAATCTTGAGGTGAGGGGATACGTAATGCCATATGTATCAAAGGGTGGATTAAAATTAGAAAAAGCAGTTTCGGGATTTAATATTTCTTTGAAAGATAAAACTATGATAGACATAGGTTCATCTACTGGTGGTTTTACTGATTTTGCACTTAAAAATGGTATTAAAAAAGTAATAGCTGTAGATGTGGGGAAAGATCAAATGCATGAATCTTTAAAAAAAGATTCAAGAGTTTTATTGTATGAAAAAACTGATTTTAGAGATTTAGACATTAATTTAATAAATGACATAAATATAGCGACAATAGATGTTTCTTTTATATCTTTGTCTAAGTTAATTGATCGGCTATTTCAAATGTCTTCCTTAGAAGAAATTGTTTGTTTAATCAAACCTCAATTTGAATGTGGAAAGGAAGTGGCGGATAAATACAAAGGGGTAATACTCAATAAAGAAATACATAAAAATGTAATTAAAGATATTTTTGGTTCATTTGCTGATTGCAACTTCTTTGCTTGTGGTTTGACATACTCTCCAATAACTGGAGGAGATGGAAATATAGAGTATTTAGCTTATTTTAAAAAACAGAAATCAAATTCAGTTATTGATATTGAAAAAGTAGTGAGTGAAGTTTTTAATGTTTTTAAAATTTAATTTATAGGGGAGTGGGGTTGTATTTACAAGACTTTTTTGCTATTTTATAGGAGTAATTGGAGTATGGTTTGGCCCTATCGTCTAACGGTTAGGACATCGCCTTCTCAAGGCGGTAATCAGAG
>CAZQUJ010000002.1:0-37558 GCA_964596605.1 uncultured Candidatus Saccharibacteria bacterium
CCACTAATTAAACTCCTTCTTCTGTTGTTCATACCCTCTAGAATATTTACCTTTTAGACTAACTAGTTCATCATGAGATCCTTCCTCTATCTTAATTCCGTTATCAAGCACTATAATCTTGTCAGCTTTTTTGATTGTGGCAAAATTGTGAGAAATTAATATAGCTGATATATCCTTAGGAAGAGTTTCTATCTTTCTGAATATCTTGCTAGCTGAATCGGCATCTATTGAAGCTGTTGGTTCATCTAATATGAGCATTCTTTTTGTTTTGTAGAAAGCTCTAGCAATGGCAAGTTTTTGTCTTTGACCTTTTGATGGTTCAATTCCATCAAATTCAACTCCGATCATGTGATCATATCTATTTTCTAGTTGATTGATGAAAACATCACTGGTGCTTTGTTCTGCGGACTTAACTACTCTTTTTTCGTCGATGTTTTCTAATTTATCACTAATAGCAATTGATTCTCTGACCGTGAAATTATAATCAGGGTAGTCTTGCAAAAGAATCCCCGCATAACTCCACCACTCATCAATATCTATATTCTTTAAATCAACTCCATTAATTGTGATTTTACCCTTAACTGGATCATAAATACGAAGCATTAATTTAATCAAGGTTGTTTTTCCTGAACCGTTATCTCCAACTAATCCAATCTTTTCTCCTGGATTCATTCTGAAGCTGACATTATTAAGTGCCCATCTTTCTTGTCCTTGGTATCTAAAGAAAACGTTTTGGAAGATTATTGTTGGGGGATTGGTGTAGTCAATTTTTGTGGGATTTTCTGACCTTATCATTGATTTTTTTTCATTCAAGATCTCAATTATATCGGTTACATAAAGATTTTTTTCTAGCAATCTTGCAGTGTAAGAAAGTAAATTTGATGTCCAACCACTAACCCGACTTAGTGTTTGGAAAGCGAAGACGACTGTTCCTATGGCTATTATTCCCAGAATGGATTCATTTATTATTATCATCATTCCAGCAAAAAATCCTAGCCCAGAAATGGTTTCAGTAATAATTTTGATTGTTCTTTTTTTAGCATCGTTCTTTAGCTGTTTGTTGGTAAAATCAGATAGTATTGTTTTTATATTTTCGGCAAACCTAGAGCCTAAATTGTTTAATTTTGAATCTATTACTCCTATTTTTCCAATAAAGAATCTTCTCAAATCTTGGTATCTTCTTAGCTCGGGGCTGTTTTCTGACCATATTCCCCAAAGCCTACCTCCATATTTAATTTCTACAATAAAATTAGGTAGTGATGTGATCAGAACTAAAACAAAAACTCTCCAATCTATTGTTGCGGCAGCTACAGCACCAACAATAATTCCTGTTAAAACTTCTAAGTTGGCAAATTGAAAATCAATCAAAGCTATTAATGGGTTTATTCCGTTATTAAAAGCTCTCTGTATTTTATTTAAAAATTTTGGATTTTCTATTTGAGCAACATCAAAGGAAGCTCTTTTCTTTAGAGCCATGACATCTAAATAATCTTGAAATCTTAAAAATAATTTTCTATCCCAAAGAATGCGGAATTCCCTAAGAAGGGACGGGATTATTGTTAAAGCGGTAAAGAGAACAAGGGTTGGGAAAACCACCTTGAAGGATTTAAGTTCTACAGCTACAATAATTTTATCTATCAATAGTCCCAATACCTTTGAGGCTAATACTGGAACTAGACCCATAATAAAAGTAATAAAAGCCATAGCTAGAAGAATCCATGGCATTTCTTTCCATATTAAACCAAAAATAAATCTGGTATTTTTAACCAAATCTTTAAAATTTTTTAGAGAATTTTTATTTTTTTTATCATCCATAAAACCTTAGGATTATAACACACTCAAGCTAAAAGGTAAATAGACCATAGAGATATTTATGCCTTTCTTTTTTTGTGCCCAGGAGAGGACTTGAACCTCCAAGGATTGCTCCACTAGTTCCTAAGACTAGCGCGTATACCAATTCCGCCACCTGGGCATATTACAATATTCAATTTTGGAGGCCTAGGGCGGAATCGAACCGCCGTATAAGAGTTTTGCAGACTCTTGCCTTACCACTTGGCGACTAGGCCATAGTACATAATTATCCTAACCGTTATTTAGTAATTCGTCAATTTTTTGTCTATTTTTTTCTCCCAAGTCTATTTTAACATCCAAGAAGGGAAGAGGATTAATTCTCAAGTGTTTTTTAAGGTGTTCTCTTAATTCTCCAAGGTTTCTTTTAATAAAACCATAAGCAGCCTGTTCTTTTTCTTTTGGCATAACACTAATCATTAATGTTGCTCTTTTGCTATCAGAAGACAACTCAACTCGGGTTAAGGTTATTAAAGAAGCCGGACTAGCTTCTTTTTCTATGAAGACAGCCGACAGCTCTTTTATATTTTGTTTTATCTTTTCATTTCTTAAATCTGACATTTTATTTTATGATTATCTGATAGGCTTCTAAGACATCACCGCTTGAAATATCAATATTTGTTTCTATTTCAAGTCCGCAATCAGAACCTTCATCTACTTCTTTGGTATTAATTTTATTGCTTTGTAATCCAACTATTTTTCCAAGACCCAATTCATAATCTCTGCGAACAATACTAACTGGATTTTTTAAACATATTTTACCATCAGTAACCTTTCCTCCGATGACATGTTTATTTTTAGTACTACTGAAAGTTTTTAAAACTTTTAAGTGTCCCACAACTTCTTTACTTTCTATTTTTGGTCTTCTTTCCTCAATGATTTCTTTTAGCCAATCTACTAGTTTGTATATAATATCGAAGCTTTCAATTGTAATACCAAAAGATTCATTTAGATCTCTGGCTCCGTGATCTATCTTGGTATTAAAACCAACAATAACACAGTCTTTATCTACTCCAGCCATCTTTATATCAGATTCATTAATATCTCCAACTCCTTTTTTAATTATCTTAAAACTAGTTTTTTCTTTCTTTATTTTGTCTATTTCTTTTTCAATGGCTTCTATAGAACCCATAACATCAGCTTTTATAATTATAGGTATAAGGGTATCACCTTCGTCGTGGTTGTTAAATGAATGTGTCTCATTTTGATTTAAAGATGATGTTTCTTTGATGAAATTCTCAGCTTCTTTTTTGGTCTGAAAAGAATCAAATGTATTACCAACTTCTGGCATAGAATCAAAACCAACTAATTTGATAGGGGAAGAAAAAGAAGCTTCTTTAATTGGTTTATTTAAACAATTCTCAAGTATTCTGGTGGTTACCATACTTTTTCCACTAACTACAAACATTCCAGATTTTAAAGTTCCGTTTTTGATAATACAAGTTGCTCCAGTTCCTCTTTTAGGATCTTGGGATGTTTCGATAACAATACCTGAAGCGTTTAAGTTTCTATTTCCACTTAAGTTTTGCATGTCAGATAATAGAATAATCATGCTCAAAAGATCGTTTACACCATCTCCTTGTTTGGCTGAAATCGGAACAAAAGAAATATCTCCACCCATTCCTTCTAGATAAATTCCTTTTTCGGCTAAGTCCATTTTTGTTCTGTCTATGTTTGCGTTTGGTCTATCTATTTTATTAATAGCAATAATAAAAGGAGTTTTGGTTTCTATAATTGAATTATATGCTTCTAGTGTTTGAGCCTTAACCCCGTCTTCAGCCGAGACAATTAATATAGCCACATCTGCTACCTTGGCCCCTCTTTGTCTCATCTTTGAAAAAGCCTCATGTCCTGGGGTATCAAGGAAGGTTATTAAACGATTGTCACCCTCATCATCTTTTACTGAAACCTCGTAAGCACTGATGCATTGAGTTATTCCACCGGCTTCTTTGTCTACAACGTTTGTTTTTCTGATGTAGTCTAGTAGGGTAGATTTACCATGATCAACATGACCCATGACAACAACAACTGGAGGACGCTTTTCTATTTTTTCTTTTTTATCAGGCATAATTTTTGAAAGGTTACTGGTTTACGACTTTTATTTTAGTGTCTTTTTGAGAACACTTTTTTCTTCTTTGGTGAGTTCAAATTCCGATTTACCATCTTTAATTGGTTTTGCAAACAAACTCATTCTGTCTCTAGCATAAAGGCTGGATATTACAACCCCATTACCTTCTTCATTAAGAAGGGAAATGGCAAAACTTTGATTTCCTCCTACCTCAGGAAATGGATTAAAACGAACTGTTTCAATATTACGAATGGATTGATCTAATCTTTTTTCTATAATAGACAATTGATCATCAATCTTCTTTTTGTTTTCTTCTAATTCTTTTGTCTTTTTTGTCACTTCTGAAATCAATATTTCTGCATTTTTAGCTTTAAAGCCTGAAAATATCTTTTTTAACCTGATTTCAATAATCAATATCCAAAGAAAGATTAGGATTATAAAGAAAGATAAAATGTAGAATAATATATTGATAGTCATAAAAGATTAATTGACTGTTGCTAAAGTAGAAGAATTTAATAATAATTTAAAGCCATATTTTAAAATATAGCTTCTAGCTTGAAGTAGTATATACCAAGAGTTCATTTTTTACAAACCCAGAGGTGTGTTATTATTTAATATATGAGCATATTCCAAAAAAGAAAAATATTCCTAGATCATGCAGGAGCTACTCCGCTAGACAAAGAGGTATTGAAAAAGATTAATTCTTTAAATCGTTTTGTCTATAGCAATCCAAGCTCTATTTACAGTCTAGGGCTAAAAGCAAGAAATTTAATTGAAGAAGCAAGAAGTGATGTGGCAAAAACAATTGGAGCTCACACTGATGAAATTATTTTTACCGGTAGTGGAACAGAAAGTGATGCCTTGGCTATTTTAGGAACTGTATATAATTTTAGATTAAACAATGTGGGTGTTCTTCCTCATGTGATAACAACAAGCATAGAGCACTCGGCTGTTTTGGAAAATATTAGATGGTTAGAAAAAAATAATTTAGTTAAAGTTACATATTTAACCCCAAACGAAAATGGAATTTTGGATCCTAGTTTGATTAGAAAAAATATTAATTTAGACACCATTTTAATTTCAGTTATGTATGCTAACAATGAGATAGGCACGATTGAACCCATAGAAGAAATAGCAAAAGAGATTAGACGTTTCAAAAAAAACAACGGAAAGGAAAGTATTTATCCAATTTTTCATACAGATGCTTGTCAGGCAATGAATTATTTGTTTACCAAAAATATTGAAAAATTGGGTGTAGATTTGATGACGTTTAATGGTTCTAAGATATATGGGCCAAAGGGAACAGGGGTCTTGTACAAAAAAAGAAATATTATTTTAGAATCCTTGTATAAGGGTGGTGGTCAGGAGTTTGATTTAAGATCGGGAACAGAAAATACTTCTTTAATTATTGGTCTTGCTCTAGCCCTTAAAAAGACAGAAGCTATCAAAGAAAAAGAAAATATAAGGTTAACCAAGTTGAGAGACTATACCATAGACCAGATTTTAAACTTAGAAAAAAAATTTCCATTTAAAATTGTTCTAAACGGAGATAGAGAAAAAAGATTGCCTAACAATATTAATATTTCTATCTTCGGTCTATCCAGTGAATTGTTAGTCTTGGAATTAGGAGCACGAGGTGTTTTTGTTTCAGAGCGGAGTGATTGCAAGAGTGGCAAAGATGATCCGTCGTATGTTCTTGAATCAATTTATGGTAGACAAATAGAAAAGACAGAAAAAGTAGGATCTCTGAGAATTACCCTTGGCAGGGAGACAAAGAAAAAAGACTTAGAAATACTAGTTAAATCTCTAGAAAGTGTTTTAAAAAAATATGAAACTTGGGTTGGTCTAAATTAGACTTTTTCAAGTAAATATTATATACAATAATAACGATAGATTTTTGATTGAATCAAATTTACAAATAATATAAAATTAATTTTATGCCTCCATTTAATAATTTTACAACTAAAGCCAAAGAAGCAATTAGACGAGCTCACGAGTTGGCGGTAGAACGTGGACAGAATAACGTTACGGCTCTTCATCTTCTAACAGCCTTAATCACACAGGATGATTCTTTGGTTGTTTCCATTTTAGACAAAATGGAAGTTGATACGGTTCTTTTGACTGATAATTTAATAGAAATGATAGAAGGTCCAGAAAAAAGAGATACACTTTCTCCTTCTTTTCAGATATTTTTAACTGAAGATTTGGCTAAGGCTATAGAAATGTCAGTAAAGGTAGCGATGTCTTTAAAAGATGAATTTGTTTCAACCGAGCACCTATTCTTAGGCTTACTAGAAACTCCAGGAGAAGTTAGTCAATTTTTGAAAAGATTTAAAATTGAAAAAGAAAAAGTATTAGAAGTTTTGAAAGTTTTAAGACAAAACAACAAGACAGATTTAAATCTATCAAAAAAACCAAGACTTCTAGCGAAGTTCACTAGAAACTTAACAGACTTAGCCCGAGAAGATAAGCTAGATCCAGTTATCGGTCGTGATACAGAAATAATGAGAATGATGCAAATTCTTTCTCGTCGAACAAAAAATAATCCAATATTAATAGGAGAAGCGGGAACTGGAAAGACGGCAGTGGCCGAAGCTTTAGCTATCAGAATTGCCAAGAATGATGTTCCTGAAAGTTTAAAAGACAAAGAGGTTGTCTCTTTGGACTTAGGACTTCTTTTGTCTGGGACAAAATATAGAGGGGAGTTTGAAGAAAGACTAAGAGGGATAATGAAGGAAATAGAAAAATCAAGCGGAGAGATTATTTTATTCATTGATGAAATTCATACAATAGTTGGAGCTGGTTCTTCGGAAGGATCATTAGACGCATCTAATATGTTAAAACCAGCACTCGCAAGAGGTGAGTTAAGAGCCATAGGAGCTACAACCTTAAAAGAATATCAAAAACATATTGAAAAAGATCCTGCTTTGGCAAGAAGGTTTCAACCTGTTTATATTGATGAACCAAGTGTAGAAGATGCCATCGCAATCTTGCGAGGATTAAAAGAAAAATATGAACTATTCCATGGTGTTAGAATAACGGATGATGCAATTATTTCAGCTGTTAATTTAAGTTCAAGGTATATAACTAATAGATATTTGCCTGATAAGGCAGTTGATTTAATAGATGAAGCTTGTTCATCTTTGCGTTTGGCCTTAGAAAATAAACCAGAAATATTGGAAGACACTGATAGAAAAATAATGCGTTTTGAGGTAGAGAAAAAAGCTCTAGAAAAAGAGATTGAAAGGAGCAAAAATACTGAGAATAACAAACCTCAAAAAATTAGATTAAAGGAGATAGAGAAAGAGATTGCTAATTTAAGAGAAAAAACTAAAGAGCTAGAACTTAAATGGAAAAATGAAAAAGAAACAGTTTTAGAGATTAGAGAAATTAAAAAAGAATTAGAATCATTAAGATTAGAAGCTGAAAACGCAGAGATGAAAGCTGATTTAGAAAAGGCAGCTGAAATTAGTTATGGAAAAATTCCAGATTTACAGAAGAAGTTGGAAGCTAGATTGTCACGACTTAAGAAATTACAAAAATCTAGAAGAATCTTAAAAGAAGATATTACCGAAGAAGATATTGCTACGGTTGTTTCTAGGTGGACGAACATTCCACTTGAGAAAATGCTGGAAGAGGAAATGGATAAATTAGTTCATATGGAAGATACTTTGCACAAGAGGGTGGTTGGACAAGATGAAGCTATTAAAAAGATTTCAGATGTAGTTAGAAGAAGCCGAGCCGGTATTTCTGATCCTAACAAGCCAATTGGTTCATTCATCTTTTTGGGACCAACGGGTGTAGGAAAAACAGAATTAACAAAAGCTCTAGCTGAGTTTATGTTCAATGATGATAAGGCTTTAATTAGAGTGGACATGAGTGAGTTTTCTGAGAAGCATAGTATATCTAAATTGATTGGTTCACCACCAGGATATGTTGGATATGATGAATCTGGAAACTTAACTGAAGCTGTTCGCCACCGACCTTATTCTGTTGTTCTGTTTGATGAAGTAGAAAAAGCTCATCCTGAAGTTCTTAATGTTTTGCTTCAAGTTTTAGATGATGGCCGTCTGACAGATGCCAAAGGAAGAATCGTTAATTTCAAAAACACAATTATAATCCTGACATCTAATCTTGGTTCCAACTTTATAGAAAAGATGGAAACAATAGGTTTTCGACCAGACAAAGAAGAAGATGAATATACGGAGACAAAGGATAAAGTCTTGAGTGCTCTACGTGATTTCTTTAGACCGGAGTTTTTGAATAGACTAGATGAAATAATAGTCTTTGATATTCTTTCTAGAGAAGTAATTAGAAATATCGTTGATATTAAAATTAAAGATATTAGAGAAAGGATTCAGATTAAAGGGATAAATATTAGTTTGTCTGAAGAATCTTTAAGCTACTTAGCAAAAGAAGGTTACAATCCTCATTATGGGGCAAGACCATTGAATCGTTTGATTCAAGATAAAATTCTAAATCCAATAGCCATGATGATAATATCCAAGACTGTTAAAAAGGGTGATACTCTTTATGTCTCAGTTAAAAATGATGGTTTGGTTATAGATAATAAGAAAAAGAAAAAACCTAAAAAATAAAATAGAAAATCTTAAAAATCCTTTTTGATTTAATCAAAAAGGATTTTTAATTTGTGCGCCGGGGAAGATTCGAACTTCCGTAGCCCGTAGGGCGACTGATTTACAGTCAGTTGCAATTGACCACTCTGCCACCGACGCATTGTTTTTTGATTATACACTACATTATCTTATTTTTCAAATCCTTAAGAATGTGATAATATTTAGGATATGTCACAGCTTTACAATAATTCAATTTTTTGGGTAGATATAGATAAGATTAAACCTAATCCATTTCAACCTCGTAGAGAGTTTGATGAAGATCGTTTGAAAGATTTAGCTGATTCTATTAGACAATATGGATTGTTACAACCTCTAACGGTTTCTCGAGAAGAGATTCAAAAAGAAGACGGGGGAATTACAGTAGAATATGAATTGATTGCTGGAGAAAGAAGACTTAGAGCATCAAAAATAGCAGGATTAGATCAGGTTCCAGTTATTATCAGAATTGGTGATGACTCTATGGCTAAACTTGAGTTAGCTATCATAGAGAACTTACAAAGAGAAGATCTTAATGCTGTTGAAAGAGCTCAAGCCTTTATGAGATTAGCTGATGAATTTAAGTTTACCCATGCTCAAATTGGAATGAAGGTAGGTAAAAGCCGAGAGTATGTTTCAAATACTCTTCGTCTACTCGCTTTACCTCAAGATATATTAGATGCTTTGTCTGCAAAGAAAATAAGTGAAGGGCACACCAGACCTATTTTGATGCTATCCGACAGGCCAGAAGAACAAATGGTTCTATTTAAAGAAATAGTTTTCAAAAAAATGACAGTTCGAGATGCCGAAAAAGCGGCAAGGCGAATTGCTTACGACCGAGTTCGCAAAAAGGAATACATGATTGATCCAGAGATAGCAGAGATGGAAGAAAAATTACAAGAATCTTTGGGGACTAGGGTTAGAATAGAAAAGAAAGAAAATGGAGGACACATAACCATTGACTTCTTTACTGATGATGACCTACATACTATTCTTGGTTTAATCAAAGACAGACAAAATCAAAATCCTAACAGTATGTTAGATAACTATATTACTGGACAACAAGCCAACAATGTGGAACAAGAAATGGATGAAGCTGAAATCCCTATAGATGACCGATCAAAAGAAGAAATAGAAAAAGCGGAAGAAGATATTGATTTATACAATATCAAAAACTTTTCAATCTAATTAATTTTTGCCAAAAGACAAAAAACGAGAAAGAAGATCGTTGTCTTTTAGGTAGTTATTTATGTGTTTTTTAGCCAGTGGTGTTTTAACAAAGCTAAGCCACTTAGATGATGGGTGACCGTTTTTATTAATTAATATCTCTACTTTGTCATTTGTTTTTAAAATAGTATTTAAAGCAGAATTTTTTCCATTAACCTTAACTCCTCCTGCGTGATCACCTATATATGTATGAACAGCATAGGCAAAGTCTAAAACACAAGAATCTTTAGGTAGATCTATAATATCTCCTCTAGGGGTGAAAACAAATATTCTATCTTTAAAAATATCTATCTTAAGTGGTTCTTCAGAATTAGATTTATTCTTAAACAATGAATTAAGTTTACGGGACCATTCTTTTTGTTTAAGAGATACATCTTCTTTTTTATATTTTTCTTTATATGTGAAGTGAGCAGCTAGTCCATTCTCAGCTTGTTTGTGCATTTCATAAGTTCTTATCTGGACTTCTATAAGTCCTCCTGTCTCTGTAGAGACAATGGTGTGAATACTTTGATATCCATTGTTTTTAGGGGAAGTAATGTAGTCTCTTATTCTGTCTAATTTTGGTTTCCATTGTCCATGCAAAAGTCCGAGGACCGTATAACAATCTTCTACCGTTGGAACTATAATTCTGATGGCTATAATGTCATATATTTTATCAATTCCAATATTGTAACGTTCTAGTTTGCGCCATAGGGAATAAAGATGTTTTTGTCGATAGCTAATTTCGACGTTTTTTATTCCCGCCTCCTCTATCATTTCTTTAATTTTTTCTTTGGCTTCTAAAAGATATCTTTCTTTTACTTCTTCTTTCTCCCTGAGCATTTTTTTGACAGCATTATACTCTTGCGGATAAACATACTTAAAAGCAGAATCTTCTAATTCAGATTTTAATTTTGATAAAGATAATCTATTGGCTAATGGGGCATATATTTCAAGAGTTTCTAGGGCTAATCTTCTTTGTTTGTTTTTATCAACAAACTGAAGAGTTTCCATGTTGTGTAGTCTTTCAGCTAGTTTAATGATTAAAATTCTAACATCCTCTGCTTCGTAAATAAAAAACTTTCTTAGGTTTTCGATGTTTCTTGTTTCACCTTTGTATTTAATGTGTCCTAGTTTTGTAACACCAACTATTAGATTAAGAATATCTTGTCCGAATTCTTTTTTAATGGTCTCTTCTTCTATTTTTGCATCTTCTAAACAATCATGAAGTAAGCCAGCTGAAATTACAGTTGGGCTCATGTTTAATTCGGCTAAAATTTTAGCCGTAAAAGCAGGGTGGACAAAATACGGTTCACCACTTTTTCTTTTTTGACCATGGTGAGCTTCTTTTGCAAAGTTATATGCTTTTTCTATTAATTTTTTGTCTTCCTCGTTAGAGGTTCTAACCAAGGAAGATATTTCTTCTAAACTTGGTAACATATTATTTTAAAATTATTTTTTAGTTATTTTATCCGGTCTATAGTTAGGGCATTTAGAATTGCTACATCTTTCTGGAATAGTTTTTGTTCCTTCCATCATTAGTGAATTGCAGAGAGGGCACATGTTTCCTGTTGGTTTTGCTTTAATGGCAAATTTACAATCAGGGTAATTAGAACAAGAATAGAACAAACCAAATCTTCCACGTCTTTCAGTGATTTCCCCATCGCTACAAGCTGGACATTTAATGCCGGTTTTCTTTTTGGCTTCTTCGACTTCGTCTTTTTTAATGAACTTACATTTTGGATAACGGGAGCAGGCGATAAATGAACCAAAACGACCTTGTTTTTCTATTAATTTTCCACCGCCATTTTTACCTTCTTTGTCTCCACAAACAGGGCATTTTTCTCCTGTTTCTTTTGGTCCTTCTAGTATTTTCCCTTCAATAGTTCTAGCTCCTTGACAGTCTGGGTAGTTTGAGCAGGAATAGAATTTACCATTTCTGGATAATTTAATAATCATTTTTGATTTACACAAAGGACATTTAATATCTTCAGGAGCTTCTCCTAGATTGGTTGCTTTTTCTAGTTTCTCTTTTTCTTTGACTTCTTTTTGAAAGGGATCATAGAAGTCCTTTAATGTCTTTGTGTAGTCTCTTTTTCCATTGGAAATATCATCTAATTCATCTTCCATTTTAGCGGTAAAATCATCACTAACGTAATTAGCAAAATTGTTTTCTAGAAAACTAGAAACAACTTCTCCCGTGTCTGTAGGGAACAGAGTTTTTCCTTCCTTTTTAACATAGCCACGATCTTCAATCGTTTTCATTATAGAAGCATATGTAGAGGGACGTCCGATTCCTCGGCTCTCTAGCTCTTTAATTAAACCAGCTTCTGTGTATCGGTTAGGTGGTTCTGTTTCTTTGGCTGTATTTCGGAGTTCAATTAATTTAATTTTTTCACCTGTTTTAACTTCTGGCAGTTCCACATCTTCTCCTTTGGCTATGGTGTCACACTTTAGCCAGCCAAGGAATAATATTCTTGAACCATTGGCTGTGAAATTAGGGATACTCTTGCTTTCTATGTTGGCAATAATTTTAGTTTTTAGTATTTTAGCATCGGACATTTGAGAAGAAAGAGTTCTTTGCCAGATTAATTGGTAAAGTTCTTTTTGTTCGTTCGTGGTTCCGGCTTGTGTTTTTTCAATGTGCGTTGGTCTAATAGCTTCGTGAGCTTCCTGAGCGTTCTTAGACTTTGTTTTATAGAAATGTGGTTCGGCATATTCTTTACCATATTTTTTTTCTATAAAAGAAATAATTTGATTTTGTGCTATGGTTGATAGGTTGGTGCTGTCGGTACGCATGTATGTTATATGTCCAGCTTCATATAACTTTTGAGCGACTTGCATGGTTCTAGAAGGTGAGAATCCTAATCTTGTGCTGGCTGTTTGTTGAAGAACGGATGTTGTAAATGGTGGTCTTGGTTGTCTTTTTTGTTCACTTGTTTTAATGTCTATAATCTCCCACTTTTCTTTTTGTCCTTTTTCTAAGATTTCTTTGACTACTTTTTCATCTCTAGGTTCTTCTGCGCAAGTTAGATTAATTTTTTCTCTTTTAATTGTTTCAAATGTTCCATCGATTACCCAAAACTTTTCTGGAATAAATGATCTAATCTCTCTTTCTCTTTCCATTATAATTCTAATGGCAGGAGATTGAACTCGGCCGGCCGACAGGCCATATCTAACTTTTTTCCAAATAAGTCCTGATAAATCATAACCAACTAAACGGTCTAGAACTCTTCTAGCCTCTTGGGCCTTAACAAGATCAAGATCTATGTCTCGAGGTTTTTCGATGGCTGAAGATACGGCTTCTTTTGTAATTTCATTAAAGGTAGCTCTTTTAATTGTAGCTTTTATTTTGTTATCACTACCCAAGACTTCTTTAAGGTGCCAAGAAATGGCCTCACCTTCTCGATCAGGGTCTGTGGCTAAAATAATTTCATCTGCTTTGTGAGATAGATTTTTGAGTTCGCTGACTATCTTTTCTTTGTCTTTAGATATTTCATATCTGGGAATGAAACCAGCAGGAATATCTATAGCATTCTTATTTGATTTTGGTAAATCACGAATATGACCGACTGATGCCCTAACAGTGTATTTACCGTCAAGGTATTTTTCAATCGTTTTAGCTTTTGATGGTGATTCTACAATTAATAACTTCATCTGTAATGACAAGTATTACACGAATCAGGTTATTTTTGCAAATAACAAGATTAAACTCTTAAAATTAAGCCATCATTTTCTTTTATTAACCCCCGGACTTCCATGGTAGACAAAAGAGCGTCGGCCTCTTTTTCGTCTAATTTAGATAGAATTATTAGTTCTTCTTTGTTTATAGGGTTAACTAATAGGTCAAGAATTATTTTTTCTTCTGGACGACAGAACTCATATCTTTTATTAAAATCAAATCCTAAGGCCTCTAAAATATCTTGACTTGTCGTGACGGGGATAGCTCCTTCTCTGATTAACCAATTAACTCCTGTGGAATTTTTTGAAAATATAGACCCTGGAACAGCCAGTACATCTTTGTTGTAATCCAAGGCAAGACGAGCTGTTATTAAAGAACCAGATTTTATTTCAGCTTCTATAATCAAGACAGCCTTAGACATTCCCGCCATTAGCCTATTTCTTTTAGGAAAGGAATAGGCGGTGGCACCAAAATCTGGTTCAAACTCCGAGATTAAACATCCGCCACTTTTAATTATTTTTTCAGCTAATTCTAAATTACTTTTAGGGTATAAAACTTCTTTGTTTAATCCTGAACCCGGAAAGGCGACGGTGGTTAATTTTGCATCTAGGGCTGATTCGTGAGCGATGGTATCTATACCAATTGCTAGGCCGGAAACTATAACTATTGGATAACCGGCTAGGCCATTAATTAATTTCTGGCAAACTTCTTTACCATAATCTGAATATTTTCGTGAACCAACGACGGCAAGATAGACAGAATTAGAATCAGGGAAATTTCCTTTAAAGTAAAGTCTCTCAGGAGGTTGAGGAATCTCTTTTAATGATTCTGGCCACTCTTCTTTTTTAATTTGATATATTTCTTCCATCCATTAAATTATATATTACTTATTATTAAAAAATCCGTTGACCATATTCAAAAATAGTGTCTATGTTTCCAAGGCAAGACCTTGGAAAATGAATGTTGTTTAATAGCTTATTTTTTTATATAATATACTCATATGTTAGATATAAAATTTATAAGAGAAAATAAGGACATCATTAAAGAAGGAGCTAAGAAAAAGCATCTAGGGGAAGAAGTAGATAAGCTTTTAGGGGTAGATCAAAAAAGATTAGACTTGCTCTCTAAAGTAGAGTCTTTAAGAGCAGAACAGAATAAGGTTAGCCTTTCAATGGGTGGAACTTTAAGTGATGCTGAAAGATTTCAGTTAATAGAAGAAATGCGTTCTGTAAAGGAAGAGTTGAAAGAAAAAGAAGAAGAATTGCGTCAGACTATGGCTGAATGGCAATTGTTAATGCTTGGTATTCCAAACATTCCAGACATTTCAGTTCCTGAAGGAAATAGCGATGAAGATAATATTGAAATTAAACAATGGGGAGAAAAACCTAACTTTAACTTTGAACCAAAGGATCACATAGAGTTAATGACTAATTTAAAAATGGTGGATTTTGATCGTGGAACAAAAGTTCATGGTTTTCGTGGCTACTACTTAACAGGAGATGGAGCTAGACTGTCAATGGCTATTTGGAATTATGCTTTAGATTTTTTCTCAAACTTAGGTTTTACCCCCATTCTTCCTCCTGTGATTATAAGGAGAGAAACTTTTATGGGTACAGGCTATCTTCCTCAAGGAGAAGAAGATTTGTATAAAACTCAAGATGGAGATTTTCTGGCCGGAACCGCTGAGGTTCCATTGATGGGATTTCACCAAGATGAGATTTTAGAAAAAAGTGAATTACCTAAAAAATATTTAGGTTTCTCTCCTTGTTTTCGTAGAGAAGCTGGTAGTCATTCTAAAGACATCAAAGGATTAATTAGAGTCCATGAATTCTATAAATGGGAACAATTAATTTTGTGTCCTGCCTCACATGCGGAAAGTGTTAAATACCACGAAGAGATAAATCAAAATATTGAAAATTTTATAGAATCTATGGAAATTCCATATCATACTGTAGTTAACTGTGGTGGAGATTTAGGCATGGGTCAAGTTAAAAAATACGATGTTGAATTGTGGGTTCCAAAGGAAAACAAATATAGAGAAATTGGATCGGCTTCATATTTCCATGACTTTCAAACTCGTCGATTAAATATTCGCTACAGAGATGATGATGGAAAATTAAGATATGCTCACTCATTAAATAGCACAGCTATTCCAACTCCTCGAATTCTAGTTTCTTTGGTTGAAAATTTTCAACAAGCAGATGGTAGTATAAAGATACCTTTGGTTTTGCAAAAATATTTTGGTAAAGACTTAATTTCATAAAAAACATGAGGGATATTCCAAGATCTCCACGCATTGAAGAATTAAGACGGAAGCGTCTAAAAAGAAATTTAGGATTGGTTTTTTTGTCTTTCTTAACGATTGCTTTGGTGATTGTTGGTTTATCTTTTTTGTCTAAGATAAAAGGTATACAAATAAATCAAATAGAAATAAGTGGTAATAATGTTATTAATAAAAATGAAATAGAAGGTCTAGTTAAAAGTCAACTAGAAGGTAAATATGTGTATCTTTTCCCTAGATCAAATAGTTTAATTTATCCAAGAGTTAAAATATACAATAACCTTATTTATAGTTTTCCAAGAATTGAAAATCTATTTGTTTATATAGAGAAATTTAAGACACTAAAAATAGAAATCAAAGAAAGATCTGGTGCATATTTGTATTGTGGTCAATCCATACCAGAAGACAAAAAAGAGATTGGAGAAAACTGTTATTTCATAGATCAGGATGGATATATTTTTGATAAAGCTCCATATTTTTCAGGTAATATTTATTTTAAATATTTTATGGAATTACCAAACAATCCTCCTGATCCATCCGGGCAAGAAATAATGCCTAAGGAGAAATTTAATAATCTAGTTTCTTTTATTAATGGAATAAAAGAACTTGATTTTGAGCCAATATATATTTTAATTGGACCAGATAACACAAACTATTTATATCTTAAAGATGGAGATAAAGGATTAAAACCAAAAATAGTTTTCAAAAATGAAGATAATCTTAATAATGTTTTGGATGATTTTTCTTTAGCCATGAAGAAGAAAGAGTTTGCTGATGAAATTACTTCTAAGTATAATAGTCTGTTATATATAGACCTTCGATTTAAAAATAAAGTCTTATATAAATTTGAATAGTTAATTATGAAAAAAATCTGGGATAAATTACCTAAAAACTTTTTTTGTTTGGCTCCAATGTCTGATGTTACAGATCCGGCCTTTAGACGTGTAATTGCAAAATACAGTAAGACTAATAAAAATAATAATTTGGTTTTTTGGACGGAATTTGTTTCAGCAGATGGACTAGATAGTCCGGGGAGGGAAGTCTTAAAAAACAATTTAGTTTTTAGCCAAAAAGAAAAACCTATCATTGCTCAGCTTTTTGGGGCTAATCAAGACAAGATGAGAAAAGCTACATCATATGTAATCTCTCTTGGTTTTGATGGCATAGATATAAATATGGGTTGTCCAGATAGGGCAGTAGAAAAACAAGGAGCGGGTTCTTCTTTAATTAAGAACCCTAAACTGGCCGGTCTTTTAATTGAAGCAGTTAAGGAGGGAATAAAAGACTCAGGAAAGAAAAATATATCTGTCTCTGTTAAGACAAGAATCGGATATAACAAGAATCAAATAGAAGAATGGATTCCGTTTTTGTTATCTTGTGATTTGGATGCTTTGACTATTCATGCTCGAACTCGCAAAGAACTATCAAAAACCAGTGCTGACTGGAGTCATGTTAAGAGAGTGGTGGAGATAAGGAATCAGATGAAAGTTAAAACAAAAATAATAGGGAATGGAGATGTTACTAGTTTAACCGAGGCCAAAAAATTGATGAAGCAAACAGGTTGTGATGGGGTGATGATAGGGCGGGGAATTTTTGGTAACCCTTGGTTTTTTAATTCCTCTAAAAAGAAAATTACTCTAGAAGAAAAATTAAAGGTTCTGGTTGAACACACTAATTTATTTGAAAAATTAGAAGGCCATTATAAAAATTTTGCAGTCATGAAAAAACATTATAAAGCATACGTTAATGATTTCTCTGGGGCCAAAGAATTAAGGTTGAAATTGATGGAGACTGAAAATGCTAAAGAGGTAGGGAAGATAGTTTCTGGCTTTTTAAGTAATTCTTAAAAGGCTATTTATCTGCTATAATATAAATTATGAAACCAGAAAAAAAATACCAAGAAAATATAGCTTTATATAGAAAGTATCGCCCTATTTCTTTTGATGAAGTTGTTGGTCAGGATCATATTGTTAGAGCAATTTCGGGAAGCCTAGATGCTGGTAAAATATCTCATGCTTATTTACTTCATGGTCCCAGAGGCACAGGAAAGACCACTATAGCTAGAATAATTGCAAAAGTTCTTGGAACATCACAGGGAGATATCTACGAGTTAGATGCGGCTTCTAATCGTGGTATTGATGAAGTTAGAAGTATTAGAGATGGAGTTAGCACTTTGCCTTTTGATTCAAAATACAAAATATATATTTTAGATGAGGTTCATATGTTTACCAAGGAAGCTTGGAATGCGTTACTTAAAACAATAGAAGAACCACCACATCATGTTATTTTTATTCTAGCTACGACAGATATTAATAAAGTTCCTGAAACTATAATTTCTCGTTGTCAGTGTTTTTCTTTTAAAAAACCAAGTGACACAATTCTATCAGGCCTCATCAAGAATGTAGCCCAGAAAGAAGGCTACACATTAGATGATGGAGTAGCTGAATTAATTGCTCTTTTGGCCGATGGTGCTTTTCGTGATGCTTTGGGAATCCTTCAGAAAGTTATATCTTTTTCTAAAGACAAGAAAATAAATATATTAGAGGTAGAAGAAATTACAGGTGCTCCAGACCGTTTACTTGTTCATAATTTTTTAGATGCTTTAGCGGAAAAAGATATAGATAAAGGATTCTTAACGATAGATAAAGCGATTAAACAAAATATTGAAATGGCCACTTATCTTAAAATGATTTTATATAAATTACGTTATGCTCTAATGCTTCGTTATGCACCTTCGGTTAAAGAATCAATTGAAAATATATTAAGTGCTGAAGACCTTGATTATCTAGAAAAATTAATTTCCAATAAACCAAATACTATTACTTCAACTACTTTATCTATTCTTTTAGAAACATATCAAGATACCAAAAATGCTGTTATAAGTCAGTTACCACTAGAACTTGCTCTTGTTAAAATTTTAAATGCTGATAAATAAAAAAGAAAAAATTTGGAATGTCATAGTCATTGGTGGTGGAGCCTCAGGCTTAATGTCCGCCGTTGTTGCTTCGGCTCGTGGCCTTTCTGTTTTGTTAATAGATAAAAATGCTCACCTGGGAGAAAAGCTTAAAATAACAGGGGGTGGTCGTTGTAATATAACCAACAACGAACCAGACTATCATAAATTTATGAGTGTCTATGGGAAAGAAGCATCTTTTTTGCATAGTCCTTTTTCTGTTTTTGGAGTTAAAGAAACTTTTAATTTTTTTGAGTCAAAAGGTTTACCCTTGGTTGAAGAGGCAAGATACAGAGTTTTTCCTTCTTCTCAAAAAGCAACAGATGTTGTTGCCTTCTTTGAAAGAGAATTAAAGAAGAATGGGGTTAAGATAGAAAACAATTGTGCTGTTTCAAAATTAGTAAGTCAATCTAAAAAAATAGTTGAAATAAAAACCAGCAAGGGGAATTTTAAAGCCAATTCTTTTATCTTAGCTACTGGTGGCTTGTCCCATCCAGAAACTGGTTCTACTGGAGATGGTTTTAATTTTTTAAGAGATTTAGGTCACAGTGTTAGTGACCCTACTCCCGATATAGTTCCCATTGAAGTCAAAGAAGATTGGCCAAAAGAATTGGCTGGAACATCATTATCATTTATGAAAATTACTTTTTTCCTAGATGGTCAAAAGCAATTTTCTAAAAAAGGAAAAATTCTTTTTACCCATTTTGGTTTATCTGGTCCGCTTATTTTAAATAGTGCTAAATTAATTAAACCTCTTTTAGAGAAAGGAAAGGTTACAGTTCTCATTGATTTATATCCTGATTCTACTATTGGAGGCTTGGAAGATCGGTTTATAAAAATACTAGATTCAAATAAAAATAAAATACTAAAAAACGTCCTGCCTGAAATAATGCCGGATGGTTTTAATACAGTCATGAATCAATTAATAGATTTTGTTAGTTTGGATACTAAAGTTCATAGTCTTAAAAAAGAAGACCGAACTAAAATAGTTCGATTGTTAAAAGCATTACCATTAACCATAGTTGGATTAATGGGGTTAGATCGTGCTGTTGTTACTGATGGGGGAGTTTCATTAAAAGAGATTGACACCAGAACTATGAGGTCAAAATTATATGATAATCTTTATGTAACTGGAGACCTATTAAACATCAGCCGTAATTCTGGCGGTTATTCCTTACAGTTATGTTGGACAACTGGTTATATAGCAGGTAATGCCGTCTGATCTTTTTCTTGTTTGTCTAATTCTTCTTTGTATATAGAAACTAAACTATAAAGTAGGCTGATTACTAATGGTCCCATAATTAATCCGATTGGACCAATTAACATAATACCCCCTAATATGGAAAGTAATACAAAGAGGGAGGGGATTTGTGTCCCCTTAGAGACAATATATGGATTAATGATGTTATCTATAGTAGCAACGAGAAGGAAATGCCAGAGCAAAAGACCAATAGCTGGAAGAGTGTGACCACCAACAAATAAATAGATTACTGCGGGGATTGTAATAATTGAAGTTCCAAAGGTTGGGACGAAGGAAGCAAAGGCTGCTAATATTGCCCAGATGATAGCATTTGGAATTCCAAAGATTAAATAACCACCCCAAGCTAGAGCTCCCTGAGCAATGGCTACAACAAAAGAACCTCGGAATGTTCTATTGATAGTATCTCTTAAGTCAGAAAATATCCTATTTGAATTTTTGGAAGATAAAGGTAATATTTTAACGATAGCACTTTGCCATTTTTCACCATCTTTTAATAAATAGAATAAGATAAAGACTGTTAATACAAGCATTATGATTGTATTAACAACAGAAGAGAATATTTTAGTTAAACTATTAGTGAAATTAGAAATTAAGTTAGTAACACTAGTGTGTATATCAAAATTTATTCCTTCGGGTAAGAAGTTATTAATTGACGTGTTGATTTTTTCAACTATTGTACTTGAGCTACTAGAGACAGATATTTGTTGGTAAAGATCTTGGGCTTGGATAAAAACACTTCGGCCGATAAAGAATAATGGAGTACATATAAAGACCAAGAATAAAATAATTGTTATAACTGAGGCAGCCCAAGAAATATCTTTAACTATATGTTTCTTAATCCAATTGCAAATCGGATTAAGCACGACAGCAAAAGCGGCTGCCAAGATGAGAATTGACAAAAATGGATAAACAATTAAAAATGTAATAATTGTTACTATTAAAAGGAGTATAAAAATAAAATATTTTTCTGTTGAAGTTGATTTCATATCTTTCATTATACCAGTATTTTAATTACTAGCATAGGCTTTATCTTCTTTTTTGTGTGCAGTAATTAAGCAGATAGTTTATCTTCCATTTCCATTATTCTGTTGTATTTACAGACTCTTTCTCCTCTAACCAAAGAACCAGATTTTATAAATGGACAACCTAGTCCAACGGCTAAATCAGCAATGAATGTATCTGTTGTTTCTCCTGAACGGTGAGAGATAAAAGGACTCCAGCCTTGTTTTTGAGCTAGGGTAATAGCTTCAATTGTTTCTGATACAGATCCGATTTGATTTAATTTAATCAAGACAGAATTAACAGCTTCTTTTTCAATAGCTATTTTGATTCTTGAAATATTTGTAACTAATAAGTCATCTCCAACTATGGTAACCTTGTCACCGATGGTTTTAGTTAGAAGGTTAAATCCTTCCCAGTCATCTTCAGAAAGTCCATCTTCAATTGAGATAATAGGATATTTTTCTGTTAGCTCCTTATACCATGCAACCATCTCTTCGCTTGTTAAGGATTTTTGTTCACCATTTATCCTTAAATTATATTTACCATTTTCGTAGAAAGAAGAAGCTGCTGCATCCATTCCTATTTTAACTTGGTCTGTGGTGTAACCAGCTTTTTCTATAGCTTCTACCATTAAGTCTAGTGCTTCTTCATTAGTTTGTAGCTTGGGAGCAAATCCTCCTTCGTCTCCAACAGAAATAGTATAGCCTTTGTCCTTAAGAATTTTTCTTAAAGCATAGATAACTTCAGCTCCAACTCTAACTTTTTCTTTAAAACTATCAAAAGCAATTGGCCCAAGCATAAATTCTTGAATGTCTAAACCACTATCAGCATGCTGTCCTCCGTTGATGATATTAAGCATCGGAACAGGGAATTGATAATTTTTATTATTTGCTAATTTAGCTAGATATTCATAAAGGTCTAATCCTTCTTCTTTAGCAGTTGCTTTAGCAAAAGCCATGGATACTCCCAAGATTGCATTGGCTCCAAGTCTTGATTTGTTAGGAGTTCCGTCTAATTCAATTAAAAATTGGTCTAATCCTTTCTGGTCAAATTCTTTATCTATTATATTTTTTGCAATTTCATCATTTACATTAGAAACAGCCTTATTAACGCTAAGTCCAGCATAATATTTTGGATCACCATCTCTTAGTTCTAAGGCCTCATGAATTCCAGTACTAGCTCCAGATGGAACAGAGGAGACTTCTTTAAAACCAGAGGAAGATAAAGAAACTTCTATTGTTGGTTTTCCCCGTGAATCTAATATTTGTCTAGCACTTACTGACTTTATTTTTATCATAAATAATTGATAATAAAAATCTTAATTAATAATAGCTAAGAAATCTTTGACAAGTTGATTTTTATTTTCATTAATGTATATTATAAACAAAATTAAAATTTTAGGAAATGAGAAAAATTATCATCCTACTATCGGCTATCTCTTACCTGGCTGGTCTAGGTATAGTTGATTTTGTTAAAGTTGGAAAGGGAGAAAAAGAAGGGTCTCTCTTTGTTAGGCAAGGAACTATGCTAAAAAGTTTTGTTGTTTTAGATGGAAACAACAAAAAAAGAGTAAAAGACCTAATAAGGTCTGACACCATTCTAGTAGATACTACATTTAAAAAGGTAGTTTTCTTTTTAGAATAAAAACTTATCTTGTTTTAGATAAGTTTTTTATATTTTTCGACTGTCATATGCCCAATGAAGTAGAGCCTGCCTCTGTTTTGGGCGACAGTAAATATCTCCTGTCCGGCAGTTTTTCCTAATCTGTCCAACATGTCTTGTCATGGCATGCCATCTCTTAATTTGTCGATCATCTTCTTTTTCCAATCTTCTGCCAAAATAATAACGGCAATACCACTGAAACCAACCCCTCGGATCATGTTCTTGGTTTATCCATCCCTTTTTAATCCAAACTGAAAGTGGTTGGCTAGCATCTTCTTTAAAATAATTTAATTCTGGATTTTTTCCAGAAGGTGATAGTTTAGCTTTTAGAAACCAGCTCTTGGGAAATTCATTTTTACAATCTGTCATATATTTACCACCGAAGATTCCTAATTCTAACATTTCTTTAGGTGAGAGATCAGGTCTAAAATCAGTCCGAAAATTTCTACCAGATGGTTCTGTTAGCTCGTAGCGGTAATTTTTCTGCATTTTATCATTAACAATAATAATTTTAGACATAAAATATTTACTGATAAAATTTATCTATTAATTTAGTGGATACCCTAGCAATAGATTTAGGTCGGAAATATGAAAGACCATGGTTGCTAGATTTTTCTGGTTTTATTAGTCTAACGTATGGGCTAGATTTGAAAAGGTTTTCGGTTGAAATAATTTTTCTATAGTCAGATACGGAATCTTCTTTTCCATTGATTAAAACAATCGGAACTTTTAATTCGCTGGCTCTTTCGTTTTGTTTAGATGTTTCATTTATTCTATTTAATATCTTGACAACATGGGAGGGGGAACTAACAGTTTTGGAAAAAACATTAGAGCCTAAATCCTTAGCTACGTTTGCCCATTTTTTAAAATCACCCGATTTATTCTCACTTTTTGGCATATTCAATGGGGTTTTGACAAAGGAATCTTTTAATAAATGAACAGTTAATTCTTTGGGTTTTTGATCGTAAAGACCGGTTGAAGCGAGGAGAATAAGTCCTTCTATTTTTATTTCTGGGTCATCTTGCAGTAGGTAAACAACATTCATTGCCTTGTCTCCACCAATGGAATATCCGACAATTTTTATACTTTCTAACTTTTTTTCTTTTATAAATTTAGAAATAGCTATGGATTCATCAAATAAGCTATTTCGATCGTTGGTTTCAGTGGTGATGGTAAGAGTTCTAGTTTTTGACTCGTTGGCAAAATCTTCTCCCAAGGACAAGGTGGTTTTATTTTCTGCCTCTGCTTCCCATCCAGGTATTAGGATTATTCCTTTTGAGTTATTTAAATTCTCTACATTGTCTGGTAGAATTTCTCTCGAGTTTAATCTTACTTGAGTCCCAGATTCTAGGGAATAGACCTTGGATTCTACTTTCTCCTTTCTCTCTTTACTGTTTAGTTGTGTTGGTTTTTCTAGGTTCATAATCGTATTGCTAAATTATAAGAGTTTTATTATCTCTTCTGAGATTTCCTCGGCATCTAGCTCATCTGTTCTAAAGGTGATAGCTAAATTATTTTTTTCTCGATTATAAATATCATTTAGTTCTTTAAACCTATCAATTGAAGTATTGGATATTTTTCTCTCTTTTTCGGGTATTAGCATGGCATTAGTAACTCTTTCGTTGAACCTTTTTAGTGCGACCTCATATTCTAATTCTAATTTATTTATATACCTTTTCTGATCTTTTGGAATTGTTATTAATTCTTTTTCGGTAAGTTTTGTTGGACGCCACACAAGCACAGTTTCTCCATTTTTAAACATACGTTTAGCAAACACACCCAATCCTTCAATATGTGATGGTTTTACGATTATATTTTCATCTTCATATACGTACATAAAATATATTATATTTATTCTGCCACAAGTCTAGCTTAGGGCTATAATGGTGGTAAATAGTATTTATTTAGGGAAAAACATTATCTCTAGCTTTAGCCTATCAGGATCTTCAAAAAATACAGCGTAATAACCCTTTCTATAGTTAGGATATTCTTTAGGTCCTCCATATAATACCGATATTTTATTTTTTAGTAAAAATTCATTGTAAAATAAATCGACATCTTTTTTAGAGCTAGCCCTAAAAGCTAAATGATTAACCCCAACATTTTTTCGGTGAAAGTTTTTGTTATATTTACCTTCTGTTTTATCAATCCAAAAGCCATTTGGTCCATTTGACCAGCCATTAGGTTTTTTATCTTTTCCTACTCTTTCAAAGCCGAGAAACAAAAATAATTTATCATAAAAAATTCTCGATTTTTCTAAATTACTAACATTTAAACTTATATGATCAAATCCAAGATATTTCATAAATTATTTTTGTGGAAGGTTATATTTTTCATATGTAATTATTATACAACAGTTTGATAGAAAAAAGATATTATGTTTTTTTGCCAAAAGTCCGACTTTGGGCTACTTAGTCAGCAGTTTTTCAAGTGTAATATTTATTTTTTTGAGACCCTGGGATTCATAAAATCTAATTGCGTCAACATTTTCAGCAGATGCAACATATCTTATTATTTCAACTCCTTTTTCTACACACCACTCCTCAAATTTTTTTGTTAATTTACTTCCTACTCCTCTTCCTCTGTATTTACTATCAACAAACATATTTTCTGCTTCGGCAATAATTTTAATATTCCTATATTCTTCTGCTACAATTAATGAACCTACTAAATATCCAATTGCAACATCGTTTTCTTCGGCAATGAGAGCTAAAGAATTTGGGTGTTCTATTCTCAAGCGGAAATACTTTTCTCCTTCTTCGGTTAATGGGTAATTAGGATTAATGCTTGAATCGTATTCTTTATTTTCTTTAGTACACAACTCTTGATTGAACTTTTGAATTATTAAAAGATCTTGTGTCGTGGCTTCTCTTATTTCTATTTCTTTCATGTTTTTATTATATTAGTTTTTAAATTTCCATTTTCATCTTTTTCATAAACTCCCTAAAACCAAGACCTCTCCACGCCCTAACTCCCTCGATATTTTCTGAAGCTACATTAAGCTCTATTATTTTTATTCTATTTTCTTTAAACCAAGAAATAAATTGTTTTACAACCATCTTAGCTATTCCTTTTCCTCGAAACTCTTTTAGAATAAAACCATTTAATATATAACCGATTTTTGGGATAGACACATTGGAGTTGGTATCTTTTATTTCAGCAGAAAAGAAACCAACTATTTTGTTTCCAGACTCTACAACTAACCACATTACATTTGGTTTGTTTAGTTCGTTTTTTATATATTCACTAAAAGTAGTTTTTGCTTCAGATCCATCTTTCCAATACGGATCAATATTGTGGTGGTGATTATCGAGCAGATAGTTTAGTTCTACGATTTGAGGGGTGTCTTGTTCTGTTGCTTTTCTAATTGAGTATTTCATGGTTTATATTATAGCAAATGAATTTTGTTTTTGCAGAATTTAAAATTTGAGTTTAGTAAAAAGATCTTGATTTTTCATGGATAATAGTTTTTGATTAACAGCAAAACTGAGCTCATTGTACTTAAGGTTTATACAGGTATTAAGCTGAATTAATTTACGATTTAGTTCAATAATATCTGAATATGTTTTTAGATTAAATGGAAGTGTTTTATTAATTATTTTACTTGCTCTTATTGGTCCGATTCCCTGAACACCTTTTATATTATCACAACTATCTCCGGTTAAGCTTTTAAATAAAACATATTGTCCAGGAGAAAAGTTATATTTATTTCTCAAAGAAGAAGGAGTAAATATCTTATTTACCCCTTTGGGACCAAAGTGTATTAAAGATACGTTTTTGGATAAAAGCTAATAAAAGTCAGAATCACTAGAAGCTATAAATACTTTTCCATTTTTATTTTTCTTCAGATAGTTCATTGCTAAGGTCCCTATCATATCATCAGCCTCAATTCCTCTTTTTTCAAAAGTCTTTACTTTGAGGAATTTTAATGATTTTTTTATTAGAGGTAAATGTTTAAAAGGAGAATCCTCATCGTTTGAATAGTCGGATTTTCTATTGGCTTTATATGAATCACTAATTGAATGATTAGAGTTTTTGCTTTCTGAATCAAATACAACTGCTATATCGCTAAACTTTTCTACTTTGAGAGCTCTTTTTATAAGTCCAAGAAAGGTAGTTAAAACGTGGAGAGGTGTGCCGTTACTAGAATAGAATTTAAAGGGGACCCCATATGATTTAAAAAGAAAATTGTGTCCGTCTATTAGGAGAAGAATTTTATTTTTTTTGCTCATATTCATACGTGATAATTTATTAGTCACAAGTCGGACTTTTGGCAAAATTAAATTTTTAATTCATTCATTGTCTATTTTAGTTGGTGGTTAATTTTTCAAATTGTGAAATGATAGATGGTTGGACAGAATAAGTGATGTGTTCAGCGTTTGATAGGGTATATATAGTATCACAAAACTTACTGAATTCTTTTTTATTTTTATCAAAAGCTCCAAAGGGATCATTATCAGAAATAATCAGTATCGATTTTTGAATATTTTTCTTTATCTTTTTAAAATTTATTGGAGTTTTAATCCATGGTTCCGATATTTTTTTTGACTCTTCGTCTTCTAAATTTTCTAAATAAAACCACCCAGCCACAAATATTGCTCCACCTATTTTTGTATTTATTTTTTCTAAATATCTCACTATCGTTTGGCATCCAATAGAATGGCCAATTAGGAAAGTGTTTTTATCTGGAGTACCAACTACTTTTCCTAATTCTCCGATCCATCTTTCTATGTTAGGGTTGTTAGTGTCTGGCATGTCTGGAACGTGCACTTCATAGCCCTTGCCCTCTAGTTGTTCTTTAACCCATGGATACCAATTTACATCATGATTACCTCCCCAACAGTGAATGATAATTACTCTTTTCATACTTTTATAAAATATTGTTATCTATTATTTGAAGTCCATAAATCATTCCACCAATCAGAAGGAGCTATTTCATATATTTTTTCTCCATATTTTTTGCCAGTATCAGTTTTAAGTTTTTTAATTTGTTCATTGACTGTTGATTTTCCTTTTCCATTAAGCCAAATGCTAGCTTCTTTATTTCCATTCCATTCGTATTCTCTCAAAAGCAAGATTTGATCCAAAGTGTCTGCCTCTTTGGCTAAAATTGCTTCCTTGCTTTCTCTTTTATCGTATTCATTTATAATTTCTTCTAGATCAGGATAGGGTAGAGAGCCTAACTGATCTTTATTTATTTCATCTTCGTAAATTTTTACATATCTTTTATGAATCCAGTTGTGGTCATTACTTCTGACTTCAGACATATCATGAAGCAATCCCATCATGACTGTTTTATATGGGTCAGCTCCTTCTTCTTTTGCTAAAAACCAACTTATAACTGCAACCCTGTAAGAGTGAGAGGCGATATTGTCTGATGTATCATCAGTAAGGAAAACTTGTCTGTGCATTCTGGCCAGTTTTCTCATTGTACCTATTTCATAAAAGAAATTAATGATTTTATTTTGGTTGGAGTTATTTTGTTGTTCCATAGGTTTATTATACATGATTTATAGAACTAACAATAGGTGGTTTTTCTATAGTGTGACAAGCCGAAATGAACTACCAATATAGCTCATAATAAACTGTTAACAAGAATCTAATTCATCTAGCCACCGAATTGTCTCTAAACATCATAAATCCTTTAAGTCTTTTGGCCATTTGTTGCCCAAAGTCCGACTTTGGGCTAAATGTATTATTTTTCTGTTTTACTTTTATCTCCCCATTGCCACCTTGGTTTTTCTCCTTTTAGATAGCATACCCAAAATAGAATTCCAGTCATTGCAATTATAATAATTAAGTTCTTAATCCATTCATGGTCCATTTTTGCAATGCTAAAATAAAAAACAATAACCCAGGTGATTGTGGCAGCCCAGCCTTGCCAGGTGACTGGTGTCCAACCATATCCATATCTTTTTCTTTTAAACCAAATTTTATTCTCTGCTGACAATTTTACTTCTAATCTTTTTTCTAACTCATCTCTAAAAGATTCATTGTCTTTGTATAAGATAGGGGAGAACCCTATAGCTTCTGAATTTTTTAGAGAATTAGGTGCGTTGTCTACAAAAATGGTTTCTTCTGGTTTAACATTTAATTCTGTAAACGATAGTTTAAATATTTCAGGTTCTGGTTTTTGACAATTGACTTCTGATGAAATAATAATTGAATCAAATAAATCTAGTATTCCTTGATTTTTAATCTTACCTCTTAATTCTAGTCCATAATTACTAATTAAACCTATCTTGTATCCTTTGTTTTTTAATTCTTTTATTATTTCTACTAATTCTGTATTTATTCTATATCCGTTTTTCTGATCATCTAACATTTTTAATACTTGTTTTCTTGAATCTTCGGAGTCATTAAATTTAGAAGAAACTTCTAAAAAATATTCCTGATATGTTTTTCTACCAGTACTAGCTTCTCTACTTCCTGAATACCACTCTTTACTCCAATCTTCTCTGGATGCCCCGAGGTATTCTCTAACTTTACTTAGAGTTCTTGATTCGTCTCTTTCTATTACTCCATTGTAGTCAAATATTATTGCTTTTATCATAGATTAATTATAGTTTATTATTGAAATAAAACATAATTTTAGAAAAACTAACCATAAGTTTAATTTGTGGTCGCCTTTTATAATCAATTTTAATTTAGTATTATTAATGTATGTATAAAACATTTACTGCAGAAGAATACAGGAAACTATTTTCTTTACCTGAAGACTATAGCGTAGAAGGTCTTCTTTCCTATGGTGGATGGAAGGAGGAAGAAATAAGAAATGAAATAAAACAAGTTCTAATTAACAATAAAATTCCTCATGTCATAAAAACTCTTGATGGTTTTCTTTCTAGGGTTATGGAGATAAAAATAAATAATAAGAACTATTGGTTTGTTGTTGAGTATGGGGGAGCTGGTCTTTCAGAAGCTGTGCACTTGGCAAGCTTGTTTGGATCAAAGAAAAATATCCATATTGGAAGTTGTGGTGGCTTGTCTACCGAAGTGAATTCACTAGATATAATAATACCAACTTTTAGTTATGGTAATGAAAGTACCACTAGAATGTATGATAAAGAGGCTAAAGACTTCAAGCATTTTCCAGATGAAAAACTCTCAAATTTATTAGAAAAATATATTGATCATAAATACAATATCAAAAAGGGTCCAATTATTACCAACCAAGCCATGTTAGGTGAGTCATTTGAAGATATAGAAAAGTGGTCAAAGGCTGGATATTACGGAGTTGAAATGGAAACCTCCACATTTTTTTCTGTTTCAAATTATTTTAATGTTCCATCTGCCGCCCTTGTTTATGTTTCGGATAATTTGGTTAAAGGACAAACTGTTGAAGATGAAAGTCACTCCAATCAACATGAAGCCAGACAGGAAGTCAGGAAACATCTTTTTGAAATTGTTTTAAAGAATATTTTTAATTAAATTTAAAACAAGCGTTGAACATCTCGGAGCCAGAGATTTTTGATTCCTTACCCTGTAATACTATTTTAGTTATTTTTAATATGTCAAAACGACATGTCAAGGGCGACTAATTTTTTATACTTTCTATAGCTTTTTGTGGATCAATAATTTTTAAACCTTTATTGTTTGTTCTTGCTGTATCTTTTAATATTTTTATCATTTCTTCCATAGTTAGGTCATTTCTTACTTGCAACATTAATGCAAAGATACCTGATAGGTATGGGATTGACCAACTTATTCCTCCTTGACCATGGAACTCATATCCATCATTTTTATTTTCATCTTTTTTATTCCAAGAAGAAGCTATTGTTCTGTAATCACATGGAACTATCGTTTTTCCTTCAAAAAATTTCCTAGCTTTCTTATCTTCTTGAACATATAACCATTCTTCGTAGGTATCAAAATCATCTTTATCTGTAAAACTTCCACCACCAACAAATCCAGATTCAAAAATAGTATTTGAGTCAAGAAAAATTATTCCACTTTTTCTAGCTTCTTCAATTGCCTTTTTATATAAAGATAAATCTCCTTTAACACGCGGATTAGGATAACCCAAACTACAACTTACTATTCTTATTTTGTTTTCTAATTTTTTGTTATCTTCAATAATTCTATTTAATGCTTCTGACTTGTCTCTCCAATTACTATTATTACCAGATGGGGTAGCTTTGTAATAAAGATTTGATTCTGGGGCCACTCCACAATTTTTACCAACCAACAAGCTAGAAACACCCGGTCCGTGCATACTTATTCCTGCATCAGCATTTCCTATTTCTTCATAACTTGAAATTCTATCAGAATACTCACTGTGATTTGTATCTAGTTTTTGATCAATTATGGCAACATTTATACCCCTGCCTGTAATTCCTTGATTATGTAGTTCTTTTAAACCCAAACCCGGATTTTTTGAGCCTTCTAAAATAATTTCCGGATTAAAATTATTTGGAAGTTTCTCTTGACTGGGCCATATTGTTTGGTCGCTGAAATCCATTGTTTTTAGAATACCAATAGGAACATATCTAAAATCTTTATTAGATAAGTCTATGTTCCTATAATCTTCAAATTTTTTAGATTTTGGAGCTTGCTCAAAAAAATTAAATTTCATAAACATATTATATAGCCAAACAGTATAAATTAATAGTTTTTGACATATCTCAAGCGCAATAACCCTTGTTCTTACTGGCTGTTGATCTAGGACTGTAATAATATTATAAATTATACTCTTTTAGATATTTTTTACTAAAAAAATTAGTTCTAATCCTAAACTAATTAATAAAAAATAAACCCACCTAAATCATCAGATGGGTTTATTATTATTTTAGCATTAAGAACTATTTAAAAAGTTGTAAGGCTTTTACGAGGTATGTTTCAGCCATATTCCAATCAATTGGGTCCAGAGCGTTACCACTTTGTCTGAGTTTACCTTGAGCATCAATTGAGATGTCAGAGAATTTTTCAAACAAGGGTTTTACGAGATCAATAGTGTCAGGACCAAGTCCTCCAGCTACAACAATCCCAAGATTAGGAAATTCTTTTTTTATGGCTTCAACAAAAGGAACAAGTCCCAATGCATCCATACCCAAACCTCTCCCCATACTTTTATCAAGGAGAACATGACTGATGATACCATCATAGTTTTTTATTCTCTTAACAATTTCTTGGGGATCATTATTGGCTTGTTCGATAGCATTTTTACCTACCTGCAAAATAACTTCCAACTCTTTTTGAGAATTTTTGATTGCTTCAAAAACATGTTTTGGATTTGGCCAAACCATATCAAGTTGTAAGGCGTTGATACCTTCACCACCGAAACTGATTGCCTGAGTAATGCTTTTGGTAACATCAATCTCATCATAATCTGCATAATGCAGACAATTCATTGTTTCCTTAGAACTAAATATATCTGCAATCTTTTCCTTGGAAGGAAAAGCTGTAGACCATTTTGTTTCTAAATTATGAAGAGTTTTATAACTCATCATTACACCAACATGTAGTCGACGTTTTTGTCCTACCCCAAGATTTTTTTTAAAGACTCTGATCATATTTTGAACCTGATCAAAAGTCATAAAATCGGTGATACCGATATACGGAATACTACTCATAATTATCTATTTTTAAATGATTATTTCATTTATAACATTACTCGTTAATCAGACTAAGTCAAGTTAAAAATAAAAGAACAAATATAGGACTCGAACTTTTATATTCCCTATAAAATATAGATATTAATTTTTGATGTGTTTAGAACTAGAAAATCTGCTTTACAAAATATACACGCGTCCTGGTCCTTCGATAAAAAACTAAACTACTGACTGTATTTGAAAACGTTAGAAGGAAATTGCTTTAAAAACAATAATAAATTACGGGTAATATTTTATCTTCGTTGATTGAATTTCTTTTAAACCGTCGTAAATTAGTTTTTTTTCGTCAAAATTTTCTGAGACATATCCAATGGTAATATGAGGAACGAATGATTGCATTGTTTTTAAATTAGGTGATATATATTTTTTAAATTGATCATTCATAAATTTTAATGTTTCGGAGTCATCCTCAATTGAAAGATAGATAATCTTTGCGTGATGTTCTTTTATGCGGAAACAACCAATACCGCCTATTTTAATAATTGGCGAAACAATATTTGCCACTTCTTTAATAATTTGTTCTTTATATGAAGTATCTACAGGAATTCCGTAGCAAACAGTTATATGGGCATCATCCACCACTAGCCCCCCTATATTTTCTCCATTAATTTCTCCAAATATGTAATTACTCGGATCAATATATTTGTCACACCATTTGTGCAATGATTCTTTAAAATTTAAATCAAATTCTATTTGTATGTATCCAAAATTTGTCATATTAATTTCTTAACAATATTTGCTCTGGATTATCAGAATTACTTCTTGTAAATGTAACCATGTTATCCTTTTCATTATAATCAATGTTATTTAGGTAGTTTAAATTCTGTCCCGAAAGTATCTTATGGATTACCTCCTTGTTGTTTTCTATTTTAAGCCCAGCTTTGATTGAGAGACTAATCAATAATTTATGATCAATAGAAATAGTTGTCCATATGGAATAATTATAATCCACAAGATCCCGCACCATTTTTACTAAATCTTTCAAATCGTTTGAAGCAATCGCATACAAACGCGAACCATCAAATAAACAGCATGATTTTATCAATCCATTGTCATATTGATTAAATACAACCGAGTTCACTTTTCTTGAGTCTAGCTTAAAAGGATCAAACCTTTTACCGTATTTTTCTTTTACGAATTCTTGAATATTTTTATATTCATCACAAGATAACTCACTGAGATTTTTTGATGAATACCCCTCAGTAACATTAAGTTTATATAATTTTGTTTCCAGTCCTTCAAAAATACTCTTCTGTTTTTCAGAAAAATAATTAATTGCTTGCGAAGAATTTATTTCACACAATAAACTTTTTAATTTTTGTTTTTTTCCCGGATTGTTTAAAAAATATTCATAAACATATTCAACCCCATCTTTAATTATTTTTTCTGTTTCTTGTGGTATTTTTATATCTGGGAGACGTGCTATTTGTTTTAAAGCAGAGAATATTTTCAATGGATCTTTTTTGGACACATCAGGATTTGAGAATTGTAATATTTTCTTTTTAATTGAAAGAGCGATATCATTATCTACTATGTTTTTATTATTTATATTGTAGGCACAACAATTTAAATTAATGTCAGATTGAGATATTAGTTTCTCAATTTTGATATTGCTGATAAATTTTAGCTCTATTATTTTCTTATCTAAATAAAAATAAAGATATTCTCCTCCCTCATCAAAAAAATATTCCTTATCTTGAATTGATGGTTCTGAAATTTCAGAATATCCCGATTTTGCCAATAAATCTACAATTTCCTCCTGGCTTCCACGGGTGTACACATCAAGATCACTGCATTTTACAGATTTTTCTAATATAATATCTCTTATTGATCCTCCGATGAGATATGATTCTGGTGGTAAGATTTTTGATAAATCGTCAATTGGTAACTCGGTAAGTATTTTACTTTCAATCCGAATAATTTCTTCTGGGGAATTTTCTTTCGAACCAGATGTTTCTTTTTGATTACACCCTTCCATATCAATACTATACCATATATAAAATATAGAAACAAAAACTTTATTTCCTAGTTTCTGAGTCTAAACGGGTTAGCTTTATTTCGTCAGAAGGGTGTTATTGGACGTGTCTTGAGCTGCGCACGAGTTGGCTGTGTCTCCTGAATAAAATCCGAAATTTTTTCCAACAAAATCCTGATTCAGAATTCTAAAAAAGGACTCGGCAGGGCGAAACAATTTTTCTGGGGTTTTGGATTCGCCCTGCCTCGGCTATTGTTTCCCGCCCGCATTTCTCCCCAGACCCCTATTCGGGCTAGTCATTCTATAGGATATACTGACAAAAAGTGATTACTTGACAGCTGAGCCAAAAACACTGTTAGTGAACGGAACGGAATAGCAATTTTTCACTACAAACTCATTATATCTTTTTGTCTGTCTTTTGACTATTATTTTTCACAGGGTTACACTTTATTAGGTCTGTTTTGTTTAAATCTTAAGTTCTTTGATGTTCATATATTGTGTCCTCCATTATTAAAATTTAATTCACCAGATTTTTGTTTGTTTAAAGAAGTAAATAGTTTAAATTTAGACCATATACAAATTGGTTTTTTATAGTTAGATTTATCCTATCAAATTCTTGACTTGTAGTAGACAAAAAGTTTATAATAATAATGTGCTTGAGGGGCGTCAGCTCTATCTGGCCAAACTCTTGAGCTAGAGACAAGCACACTAAAAATCGTCACACTAAGTGGCGTTTTTTAGTTTCTAATCATCATCATTTTTAAGACCACAACCAACTGAATTATTAATTATTTTTATATCCCTATATTGTCTTAATATCCATGCAGGAATTACACTGAAAAATTCTACTTTTCCATTTCCTACTTGTTTTAAAACTACCTTAACTCTGAATTTATCAATAACCGCTACGAACCCCCAGTATTTTACAACTAGATTTACAGAAACATATCTGCCGTGTCTATTTACTCTTGTATATTCAATATCTTCCTCAAATTCTTGAAAAGTTGTAGCTACTTCTATTATATGTTTTGCTTTTTTAAGTAAATCAAACCTAAGAATCTGGGTCTTTTCATCTCTTTCCTTTTTTGCATTTTTATATATAAGATGGTTGAAACCATTTGAAGTAAAATGAACATATAAGCCAATAGCTGGAGAAAAAACTTTGGAGAAGGAATCATATAGTTCTTTTGATTCTTTCTTTATTTCCAAATAGTTTTTAACTCGTTCATCGATGGTTTTACCACTCATGTGTATGATTTTACCATGAGTTTTATAAAATTTAAAATAGGATATACTGACAAAAAGTGATTACTTGACAGCTGGGAGACTAGGAATCGAACCTAGATTAAAGGCTTCAAAGGCCTCTGTCCTACCGTTAGACGATCTCCCAATAACTCTTCTAGGATACACTAAAATTTTACATATTACAACTTATCAATTATGCTATAATATAAATATTAATAATTTAATTAAAAAAAATATTATGTGGCCAATTTTAATAGTTTTAATAATAATAGTTATTTTTTCAGTTAAACAAATCAACCAATATGAAAGAGGAGTTAAATTTACTTTAGGTAAATTTACATCATTGATGGAGCCAGGGTGGAAGTTTGTTTGGCCAATCTTTCAAACTTTCCAAAAGGTAGATATTAGAGTTAAGGCCGTTGATGTGCCTGACCAAAATGCTATAACCAGAGACAATGTTTCTGTTAGGGTTAATGCTGTTATATATTACAAAGTTAGTGAAGCTGACAAGGCTATCATTGAGGTTGAAAATTTCCGCTATGCTATTTCTCAATACGCTCAAACAACAATGAGAAATATTGTAGGTGAAGTTACTCTAGATGAATTGCTTTCAAGCCGAGATAAGATAGCAGAAAGGATAAGAGAAATAGTTGATAAAGAAACAGATGCTTGGGGTCTAAAAGTTCAGAATGTTGAATTAAAAGATGTTAGCCTTCCACCAGACCTAGAAAGAACAATAGGTAAACAAGCAGAAGCTGAAAGAGAGAAGAGGGCAGTCATTATAAATTCAGAGGGAGAATTAGCAGCCTCAGAAAATATATCTAGAGCAGCCGAGATGTTGTCAAAAACTCCAGGAGCTTTACATTTAAGAACCTTACAGGCAGTTAATGATTTATCTTCAGATCAAAGTAATACAGTTGTGGTTATGCTTCCAGTTGAAGCTTTGAAAGCTTTGGAAGGCTACTCTAAAAAAGAAAATCAATAAAAAAGTTTGTAGATTTAAACTTAATGTGTTAGGTTGTAATTAGGTCGTTTTTGGTAGTTAATTTTAGTTTTAGATATGGATCCATTAAATAACAATACTCCAGTTGATGGAGTAGATGTACAAGCTCCAGTTGAAGGTCAGACTGAAGGACAACAGGCTCCAGAAGCTCCGGTTGTAGAAGAAGCTCCTGTAGCTCCAGAACAAGCTCCTGAAAATCCAGTTGCTTAATTAAGTTTTAAAACAAAAATCCACCTTTTAGGTGGATTTTTGTTTGCTTAAATAGAGTTATTTAGATAAAATAAAAATAGGTTGTTTATAATTTTCTAATATAATAAAAATATGAAAAAAATATTAAATTTTAGTTTTAGAAAGAATATCAAGGAGTCTTGGTTATTGTACAAAAATAATTTTTGGGGACTTGTTTTAGTTAATTTAGTTATTTCGATCCTAGTCTATGTAATTAATCCAGAAGTAAAATCAAGTGCTTCTTTAGCCAATCCATTGATTAATTTTTCTGCACTAAATTCATTAATTTCAATTATAGTTTTTTCTTTTATTACTTGTTTTATTATTAAGTATTCCCTAAATATTTTAGCAACCGAAAAAGTAAAAATATTTTCTCGACAGATTAAGAATTTAATTCCAAGTTTTAAGGTTTATTTAAATGTTTTAGTTAATACAATAATATATTCAATTATAGTCTCTATTGGTTTAGTATTACTTATCTTTCCTGGTTTGTATTTAACAGGGCGTCTGTTCTTCTCTTTCTATTTAATAATAGACAGAAAGATGAATGCTTTTAAAGCAATTAAAAGTTCTTGGCAGATGACAAAAGGTTTAGGATGGAGAATCTTAGGAAATGTATTAAAAGTTATTTTACTGTCAATTATTCCAATTCTTTTGTCGGTTATAATTGTTGGAGTATTAATTTTGATCTTTCCAAAAATGAGTCTTGTTTTAGGAACTATTATAATATTGTTTATGATAATTTTAGGATATGTGGTTAGCTCTTTGTTTACTGCTCCAATTGGAACAATTTTCTTAACAAAGCTTTATAGAGAATTTGAAGAGGAGAATAATACTAAACAAATAAAAGAAATACCTGATCAGGAAGCAATAAAAATATAATAATAAAAATCACAGATCAATCATCTGTGATTTTTATT
>CAZQUJ010000003.1:0-37080 GCA_964596605.1 uncultured Candidatus Saccharibacteria bacterium
TTATAAATATTACCTTTTTTGCTATAAGTCATTTTTAAAAAAAGATACTTGACTCTCTCATTGTAACATCTTATTATGTATAATACAAGTATTTTGCGACCGTGAAATACTTGTCAAAAAAATAAAAGGGAGTATAATACTTCTTATCAAAGGTCTTAATTTATAAATTATATAAATAAGATACTATGTTTTATTAAATTTATTAAATAAATATTATCAATTTAATTTAAAGCTAAAACATTTTTCAATGTTTGCTTAAAAAATATATGAGTAAAATAATAGGGATAGATTTAGGAACAACAAACAGTGCTGTTGCTATTATAGAAGGAGGTCAACCAAAAATTATAGAGAATCAGGAAGGAGCAAGAACAACTCCTTCTGTAGTTGCTGTCGCAAAAAATGGAGACAGAATGGTAGGTTTACTTGCTAAAAGACAAGCAGTAACTAATCCAGACAATACCGTTTATGGTATTAAAAGATTCATCGGAAGAATGTACGATGATCCTGAAATACAAAAAGAAAGAAAATTAGTTTCTTACAAAACAGAAAAATCAGATAATGGTGGAGTTTTGGTTAAGTTGGGAGATCAACAGCTAAGACCAGAAGAAATATCAGCAAAAATTTTAAGTAAAATTAAAGCTGACGTTGAAGCAAAGTTGGGAGAAAAAATTACTGAAGCTGTTATCACAGTTCCCGCATACTTCAATGATGCTCAAAGAAAAGCAACAAAGGATGCTGGAATGATTGCTGGTTTGGATGTTAAAAGAATCATCAATGAACCAACCGCCGCAGCTCTTGCTTATGGATTTAATAAAAAGAAAAACGAACAAATAGTCGTCTACGACTTAGGAGGAGGAACATTTGATGTTTCAGTTTTGGAAGTTAGCGATGACGTTGTTGAAGTTAAATCAACAGACGGAGATACTTTCTTAGGAGGTGAAGATATAGATCAAAAAATAATTACTTGGATTGCCGATGAATTCAAAAAAGAATCCGGAATTGATGTTACTAAAGATGTCCTAGCCCTACAAAGACTAAAAGAAGCAGCCGAAAAAGCAAAACATGAATTATCTACAACCCTAGAAACAGAAATTAATATTCCATTTATAACTTCAGATGCTAGTGGGCCTAAGCACCTATTAATGAAGATGACCAGAGCTACACTTGAATCTTTAGCACAAGAATTCATTGATCGTTCAATTGAAATAACAAAAAGGGCTATAGAAGCTTCTCCATTTAAGATGGAAGATATTGATCAGGTTATATTAGTTGGAGGACAAACAAGAATGCCCGCAGTGGTTGAAGCTGTTAAAAAACTATTTAACAAAGAACCCAACAGATCTATAAACCCAGATGAAGTTGTGGCTCTTGGCGCAGCTGTCCAAGCTGGTGTCCTACAAGGAGATGTTAAAGATGTTCTTCTTCTAGATGTTATTCCTCTTTCTCTTGGAATTGAAACATTAGGAGGTGTAGCAACTAAGTTAATAGAAAGAAATACAACTATACCAACTTCTAAATCTCAAGTGTTCTCAACCGCAGCTGACAATCAAACCTCTGTAGAGATTCATATTACGCAAGGAGAAAGACCAATGGCAACTGACAACAAAACATTAGGAAGATTTATTCTAGACGGAATTCCACCAGCACCAAGAGGAATGCCACAAATAGAAGTATCTTTTGATGTAGACACTAACGGTATATTAAATGTTAAAGCAAAAGACAAAGCTTCAGGAAAAGAACAATCTATCAGAATAGAAGCTAGCTCTGGTCTTTCAGATGAAGATATAAAGAAAATGAAAGAAGAAGCTGAAACTCACGCCGAAGAAGATTTGAAGAAAAAAGAATTAGTTGATCAAAAGAATACTGCAGAAATGATGATATTCACAGCTGAAAAATCTCTCAAGGAATATGGGGATAAAATACCTGAGGATGTAAAGAAAACTATTTCAGATAAAATAGAAGATGTTAAAAAAGCTAAAGAAGGAAATGATATTACCGCTATTAAAACAAAATTGGAAGAAATGACTGCTGAACTTTCTAAAATAGGAGAAATAGTTGCTAAACAAAGTGGAGCTCCTAAAGAAGAAACAACTACAGCTGACATCAAAGAGGACCAAATAAAAGATGCTGAAGTAAAAGACGATAACGAAGAAAATAAATAATAAACTATGTCTAAGGATTACTATCAAATATTAGAGATAGACAAAAAAGCCTCCAAGGACGAAATTAAAAAAGCATATCATAAATTAGCCTTAAAATATCATCCCGACAGAAACGGTGGGGATGATAAGAAATTTAAGGAAATTAATGAAGCTTATCAAGTTTTATCTGACGAACAAAAAAGAGCCCGCTATGACCAATTCGGAACAGCAGATAACTTTGCTTCCGGAAATGGTTATGGTGGAGGTTTTGGAGGATTTGATTTTTCAGGTTTTCAAAACGCCCAAGGTTTTGATATGGGAGATATTGGAGATATCTTTGGTGATTTCTTTGGCCGAGGTTCTAGAACTTCTTCAAGAAGAACTAAAAAAGGTAGAGACCTGGAAACAGAAATTAATTTAACTTTTGAAGAATCTATCTTCGGAGTTAAAAAGGATATAAATATATTAAAACAAACTACTTGCCATGTTTGTGATGGATCAGGAGCAAAGCCTGGAACAAAAATGGAAACTTGTAGCTACTGCAAAGGACAAGGCCAGATACAAGAAATAAAAAGAACTATTTTTGGTTCATTTTCTTCTTCTAGTATTTGCCCTAATTGCCAAGGACAAGGAAAGATCCCTAAAGAAAAATGCCAAGAATGTAAAGGACAGGGTGTTGTTAAAAAAGAAAACAAAATTAGTATTGAAATACCAGCTGGAATATTAGATCGAGAAACATTAAGAGCTAGGGGTAAGGGTGAAGAAATTAAAAATGGGGTGGCAGGAGACTTGTATATCAAAGTAAGAGTTAAACCTCATCATTTATTCAAACGAGATGGAATAAATCTTCATATGGACTTATCAATCAAACTGACTGAAGCCTTAATGGGAACTGAGAAATCTATAGAGACACTAGATGGAGATAAATTAAAAATAAAAATACCTAATGGTTCAAATAATAATGATCTACTTCGAGTAAAAGGAAGAGGGGTTCCATCTAAAGAAACAAAAAGCGGTGATCTTATAATTAGATTAAAGGTAACAATACCGAATAAATTATCCAAAAAGGCTAAAAAGTTAATAGAAGAATTAGAAGAAGAAGGTTTGTAAAAATAAAAGAGGACTTAATCGTCCTCTTTTATTTTAATTTAGATATTTTATAACCTTGATTTGTATCTTTTATATCATAACCAAGTTCTTTTATTTTTTCTCTTAACTCATCACTCTTTGGCCAGTCTTTATTCATTCTAACTTTTAATCTATCTTCGGCTAATTTAATTATTTCTTCAGGAATATCTTCTTCTTTTTCTAAGTTAAATCCTAAAACTTGATCAAAATCTAATAAAGTAGCTCTTTTGTCTTCATCTTTAATTCCTTCATCTTTAACCATCTCCCAAATTAGGGCAATAGCTCCCGGAGTATCTAAATTATTTGAAATATAGCCCTTAAATCTTTTTTGATATTCTTGGTTAATCTCACCTGAAACATTACCTAACCCTACAAAATAATCCTTAAGTTTGGTTAAAGCTTTTTGTGAAGCCAAGACGGCTTTTAACGTAAAATTAGTTTTACTCATATAGTTAGAAGTATATAACCAATACCTAAAAGAGATGGGGTCTATCCCTTTTTCTATTAAATTTGAAAGGGTATAGAAATTACCTAATGATTTACTCATTTTTTTACCATCAACCAAAAGATGTTCATTGTGCATGAAATAGTGAGCAAAATCTCCACCGGTTGCACAAACAGACTGAGCTATTTCATTTTCATGATGGGGAAATATTAAATCTATTCCTCCAGTGTGAATATCAAAACTATTACCAAGTTTATCTGTACTCATAGCTGAACATTCTATATGCCAACCAGGTCTTCCTTTGGTTATGATAGTATCTTTTCCTAATATTTCTTTTGGATCCCAAAAATTATTACCATCTTCTTCTGACCAAGCCTTCCAAAGAGCAAAGTCCTCAACACTGTCTTTGGTGTATTCATCAGTTTTCATTCTGTTATCTGCATTTTCTTTTAAGCCTGATAAATCAATTTTAGATAGTTTTCCATACTGGGGGTATTTATTAATTTTAAAATAAATAGAACTATCTTCGGCTTTATAAGCAAAACCTTTTTCAATTAATTTATCTACTAAAATTAAAATTTGTTTTATGTAATCTGATGCTTTAGTATATTCAGTTGCGGGTTTTATATTCAGCAAGTCTCTATCTTTAAAAAATTGTTCTGTATAGAAACTGGTAAAATCTTTTAGAGAAATCCCTTCTTTTTGAGAGTTTTTTATAGTCTTGTCATCAATATCTGTAATGTTCATTATCTGAGTAACTTGATATCCAGCATATTCTAATGATCGTCTTAGTAAATCAGAAAAAACACAGGCTCGCCAATTGCCTATATGTGGATGACTATAAACCGTGGGACCACAAGTATACATACCCACAAATCCTTCTTTTATAGGTTTAAATTCTTCTTTTTTCTTTGTTAGAGTGTTATATATTAAAAAAGACATAGAGGAAAGTTAAAACAGAGAGACCTAAGGAAATAATTATCAAAGTTGTTAGATTTTTAATTTTCTGGTTATTTTTATCGGTCAGAATTAAGTTATATGTATTGTGTAGGTTGTTAATATTCTTTTCTTGTTTAATAACCAGACTAGTAACATCAAATAAATTATCTTTCATGATATTTAAATAATATTTATATCTATCTCCAAACAATTGTATTAAGAAAGAAGGTAAATTTTTGAATGTTTTTTCGTGTGTACTTATTGATTCCTTTAAATTTATCAGCATTTGATTTTTTAAATATAAAGGTTCAGATAGTTTTCTGTTTTTACCCTCTATAATTTGATTTTCAATATCTTTATTGCAAATTCCATTTTCTATTAACTGATCACTTAAATTAACATACAAACTTTTAACTAAATAATAGAACAAAGAACCATTATCTAGGATGTTTAATTTTTCATCAAGGGTGGAATCAACTTCAAGGTTTTTGAGAAATTCAGAAAGAGCTTCCATAGATTTTTCGTGGATAGAACAAATAAAGTCTTTACTGACTATAAAAATTATTTTTCTGGATATGACTCTGTTTTCAATATCTAATATTTCAGGAAAATCAAAAGATGTAGAAATAAATCCTGCTATTAACTTAGTTTTAACATCCTTGTTTTTAGTTCTCATTTCTTCCTCTATAACTCGAGGAATGGAATACAAATCTATGATGTAGCGAAACTCTTCTTCGCTAGGATCTTCTAAGTCTACCCAAGTAACACCTTTGTTGTTATATTTTGAAATCATATGCCTATATTATACATTCTCGCTTGCTTTTTTCAAAACTTTTGTGTAGAATAACTCTTGTCTATTGATTTCAGAGAAACCTGTAGATTTTAAGCTTATGGATAAAGAAAATAAAACAATAACCAAAAAAGAAGAAACCAGCAAAGAGTTTGCTGTTATTTTTACCGGAGGTAAACAATATAAAGTATCAGTTGGAGATGTAATAAAAATAGAAAAGCTAGAAGGGGAGTTTAAGGCTGGAGATAAGATAGTTTTTGATAAAGTATTACTTGTAGATAATGGTATAGATACTACAATCGGAACACCTTACATTGATGGAGCTAAAGTAGAATCATTATTCCAAAAGGAAGGAAAAGGAAAAACAGTTAAGGTTGTAAAATATAAAGCAAAGAGTAGATATCTAAAGAAAAACGGACACCGACAACCTTACATAGAAGTTAAAATATCAGCTATAAAATAAAACCCACGAGAGTGGGTTTTATTAGTGTCTATTCAATAATGCATTTTTAATCGTCTCACTGTCAGAATATTCTAATTCTGTTCCAGTAGACAACCCTCGCCCAAGAGAAACAATTTTAATATTATATTTTTTTTCTAAACTACTTAATTTTTCTCTTAAATAAATATCTGTTTGTTCTCCTTGTGGGTTAATTGATAGAGCTAAAATTATTTCCTTTAAATTATTTTCTTTAGCTCTACTTTCTACTGTTTTTAATAATTCATTTATTCTTAAATAATAAGGAGTCTCTTTGTTTACAATAGGAACCAAACCTCCTAAAATAAAATACATTCCTTTGTAATTTCCACTGCGTTTAATATTTTCACAATCTACATCTTTCTCTACTACTAACAAAACATCTTTCTCTGTTTTAGGATTACTACAAACAGGACATAATTCTTTTTCTTTCGATTGAAAGAAAAGAAAACAAGAAGGACATTGTTTGACTGTTTCCTTTAAATCAGAAATATTTTTAATAAGTTGATTTATAAAATTAGGATTTTTTTGTAACAAGAAATATACAAAACGACGAGCCTGTCTTTCTCCTATACCAGGAAATTCTTTAAAGTAAATTGTTAATTTTTCTATAATATCTTCCATTTTAAAATCCTTCAATTGAACTATCGTTATAAGAAGAAGTGTCTCTCTTTGTTTTATCAACTGAAACAAAAGTAGTTGATTTTTCATCGAAGTAGAGATCTACTTTTCCAACCGGTCCATTTCTATGTTTTTCTATCAATATCTCGGTTATGTTATTTCTTTCGCTTTCGTCTTTCCCTTTATCTTCACGATGAATAAACATAACGACGTCTGCGTCTTGTTCTATAGAACCAGAATCTCTCAAGTCTGAAAGTTTAGGTCGGCCTCCTCTTGTTTCCACCGCTCTTGATAGTTGAGAAAGAGCCAAAACAGGAACATTAAACTCTTTGGCTAGTGCTTTTAAGGATCTAGATATTTCTGTAACTTGGTTAACCATATTGTCATAATTTTTTGAAGTAGACATTAATTGCAGGTAGTCAACAACTATTAAACCAAGACCATGTTCAGCTTTAATACGACGACAAATAGAACGCATTCTGATTATAGAGTTACCAGCCATGTCATCGATAAAAATAGGAGCTTTTGATAAACGATCAAGTGAGTCTCTTATTTTAGAAAAATCATTTTCAGTTGAAAGTTTCCCTGTTCTTAAATTCCAAGCATTAATTCTTGATTCAGCAGCTAACATTCTATCTACTAATTGTTGAGTGCTCATCTCCAAAGAAAAAATGACAGTAGGGGAACCATACTTTAAAGATGATTGGCGAGCGATATCCAAAGCTAATGTGGTTTTTCCCATAGAAGGTCGAGCAGCTAAAATAATTAAATCTGAAGGTTGAAAACCAGATAAATATTGATCTAATTCTTCAAAGCCTGTAGGAACTCCACGAATGTCTCCTCTATTTTCATGTAATTTTTCTAAACGATCCCAAGCTTCAGGCAAACTTTCTTTCATAGAATGAAATGATTGATTGCCTACATTATTATTAACTCCCATTATCTTTTTTTCCGCCCTATCAAGTGTCTCATATACATCTTCAACATCCTCTCTAAATCCTAATTCGGAAATACAATTTCCAGCTTCTATTATTTTTCTTAATATACTTTTTTTGTTAACTATTTCTGCATAGTATGTGATATTGGTTGAAGCAGGAACAGAATTTGTTAATTCAGTTAAATACATACTTCCACCTATTTGCTCAAGCAAACCCTTTTCTTCTAAACGATGAGACACAGATAATATATCAATTGGTTCTCCCTTGGACGAAAGTTCCAACATTATTTTAAAAATCTGAGAATGTTTAACTGCATAAAAAGAATCTGGGGTAATAGTATCTACTATTTCATGTATTGCTCCCTGTCGGATCATAATAGATCCAAGTATAGCTTTTTCGGCATCTATATTTTGAGGTGGTATTCTGCTTGGGTTATTTCTTTCCATGGAATCTATTGTAGCACAATCAAAAAACCTACAAATATAGATTTTTGGATAAATATGTGGCTAAAATGTGCAAAACTTATTGTTTTTTGATATTATAGAGGTTATGGAAAAAAGATTACTTTCAGGAGTTAAACCAACAGGAACATTACATCTTGGCAACTATTTTGGAGCCATGCGTCAATTTGTTGAATTACAAGACAAATATGAGACTTTTATAATGATAGCTGACTATCATGCGCTTAATCTAATTAAGAATAAAAAAGAAATGCAGGATAATATATTAAGTGTAGCCTTAGATTATTTAGCTATCGGACTAGATCCTAAAAAAGTTACTATTTTTAAACAATCAGATGTTAGTGCTCACACAGAACTAACTTGGATTTTTGATTCCATAATAACTATGCCATATTTAATGAGGGCTCATGCTTTTAAAGATGCAGAATCAAAGAACAAAGAATTAAATGTTGGGACTTTTAATTATCCTGTTTTAATGGCAGCTGATATTTTGCTTTATGATTCAGATGTTGTTCCTGTTGGCCAAGATCAAAAACAACATATAGAGTATGCTAGAGATATAGCACTTAAGTTTAATAACACGTATGGAGAACTTTTTAAAACCCCAGAGCCTTTAATTTCAAAAGAAGTCGCTACTATACAAGGTACTGATGGACAAAAAATGAGTAAGAGCTATAAAAACATAATTCCTCTATTTGGCACAGATGAAGAAATTAAAAAAGCAGTTATGAGTATTGTCACTGATTCAAAGGGAAATAACGATCCAAAAAACCCAGAAGAATGTAAAATATTTGCTTTACATAAATTATTTTTAGGAGAAAAAGAATTGAAAGAATTAAAAGAAAAATACAAAAAAGGAGAAATTGGATACAAAGAATCAAAAGAAAAATTGTTAGAAGAAATAATTAGTTTTATTAAACCAATGAGAGAAAAAAGAGAAAGATATGCTAACAACATAGATGAAGTTAAGAAAATATTAGAAACTGGAGCATTAAAAGCTAGGAGTATAGCTGATGCAAAAATGGAAAAGGTTCGTCAGTTCATAGGAGTTAAAATTTAATCTCATGTTAAAGATTCTATATACATTGATATATGTGATACTAAATGCCATTAATACACCTCTTGGCAATTTATACAAGAAGGTTAAAAAGTGGTATCAACCAATGAGAAAGGAAGATAAAGTTATTTGGATTGCGTTCGCCCCGTTTTATTACGTTTTAGTTGCTTTGGTTTTTTTAATTGGTTACCCTTGTGGTAAATTAGAAAAAATTATTAAAAAATAACAATAAATAATATATATGAAGGATAGAAAATATATAAAAGATTTAGGTAGTTTGGTTGGTCAAGAGGTTGTAATTATGGGTTGGATTGATGTTAGAAGAGATCAAGGAAAGATGATTTTTCTAGACTTTAGAGATATGACTGGATTAGTTCAAGGAGTAATTTTGTCTGACAATAAAGAAGCACTAGAGGTTGGTAAAAACCTAAGATCTGAATATGTGGTTAAAGTTAAAGGGAAAATAAATCAAAGACCAGAAAGAAATATAAAAGAAGGAGTTCTGAATGGGAACATAGAACTGGAAATAAAAGAAATGGAAATATTAAACAAAGCCACCACCCCTTATTTTGATGTAACAACCGATGGAAGAGAAATAAATGAAGATGCCAGATTAAAGTATAGGTATCTTGATTTAAGAAGACCTAGAATGCAAAAAAACATTCGTAATAGATATAAAATATCTAAGTATGTTAGAGATTTTCTTGATAAAGAAAACTTTGCAGAAATAGAAACTCCAATATTAACTAAATCAACCCCCGAAGGGGCTAGAGATTTCATTGTTCCTTCTCGTTTGTATAAAGGAACATTTTATGCCTTACCTCAATCACCACAACAATACAAACAACTTTTAATGGCTAGCGGAATGGAAAGGTATTTCCAATTAGCTAGATGTATGAGAGATGAAGATTCACGAGGTGATCGTCAGCCTGAATTTACTCAACTAGATATGGAAATGAGTTTTGTTGAAAGAGAAGATGTCATGGAACTAAACGAAAGACTTCTAATAAATCTAGTTACTGATCTATATCCCCACAAAAAAATACAAGAAATTCCTTTTCCTAGAATTTCATACAAAGAAGCTATGGAAAAATATGGTTGCGATAGGCCAGATTTACGTAAAGATAAAAATGATCCAGATTTGTTAGCTTTCTGTTGGGTTATAGATTTTCCTTTCTTTGAAAGAACAGACAAATCTGACAACCCAAATACAGAAGGGGAATGGACATTTACGCACAACCCATTTTCTAAACCAATAAATGAACATTGCGATTGGCTAATGGAAGGAAAAAACATAGGAGAAATTTTGACTACTCAATACGATATCATAATGAATGGATATGAGTTAGGTGGTGGAAGTATCAGAGCACATGATGCTGACATGTTACATAAAGTGCTTGAAATAATAGGGCATGATAATGAAGATATCACCCATAACTTTGGACACATGCTAAGCGCTTTAGGTTCAGGAACACCTCCTCATGGTGGAATAGCTTGGGGCTTTGATCGATTAGTAATGCTACTAGAAAATGAACCAAATATTCGAGAAGTTATAACCTTCCCAAAGACAGGTGAAGCTAAAGACTTAATGATGGAATCTCCTTCTAGTGTTACTGATAAACAATTGAAAGAGTTAAGTATTGCTATTCAAATAGAAAAGAAAAAATAAAATGTCAGAAACAGCTTCTGTTTACAATTTCAAGACTAGCACCTTTGATGGCCCTCTGGAATTGCTCTTATCTTTGATAGAGCAAAGAAAATTTTTTGTAAACGAAATCTCTTTAGCTGAAGTAACAAATGACTATTTAAAATACATAGAAACATTTAATCAGTTACCAGATAATCAAAAAATAGAAAACATTTCTTCTTTTATCTTAACCGCAGCTACTTTGATTTTAATTAAATCTAGATCTCTATTGCCCAACATTTCTTTAACCGAGGATGAAAAAGAAAATATAAATGATCTAGAATTAAGATTAAAATTATATGAAATAATTAAAAGAGCTAGTCTTTCTATTAAAGAACAATTTGGTCAAAAGATTATTTTCCAACCAAGAGAAAGAATTTGGAGTTTACCTATTTTTTCACCCGATCCACTCATTAATAAAGAAAACATAGGTAAAATAATAGAAGAAATAATGAATCAGGTGCCCAAAGAAAAGGAACCGATGCCAGAACTTGAGATTAAAAAGGTTATCAAAATAGAAGAAGTCATTGACAACCTAACGAATCGAATTCAAAATGCCTTGAATTTATCATTCCGAGAATTTTCAGATCCCAAGGATTCTAAAACAAAAGAAGAAGCTAAGGTCCACATTATCATTTCTTTTTTGGCTATGTTAGAATTAGTCAGAGAAGGAGTGATAGATGTTGTTCAAAAATCTTCTTTTGAAGATATTGAGATGAATAAATTAAAAACAGAATTAGCTTAATTATTAAAATGGAACTAGAAGCAAAAATTGAAGGTTTACTTTTTTATAAAGGAGAAGAAATTGAGATTAAAAAAATCGCAGATATTTTAAGTGTAAGTATAGAAGAAGTTGAAGAAGCCTTAAAAAAGCTAGAACTTTCTTTAAACGGAAGGGGACTAGTCGTTGTCAGAAAAGATGATTCCGTTGTTTTAGGTATTTCAGCCGAACTTAGTCAAATAATAGAAAACATCAGAAAAGAGGAAATAAGCAAAGAACTAACTAAGTCCTCACTAGAAACACTATCCATTGTTTTGTATAAAAATGGAGTTACAAGAAGTGAGATAGATTATATTCGAGGTGTTAACTCTAGTTTTATATTAAGAAACTTATTAGTTCGAGGTTTAATTGAAAAAATTATAGATCCAAAGGATAGTCGTCGATTCCTTTATCGTCCAACTTTTGAGACTTTGTCTTATATGGGTGTTACTTCAATAGGGCAACTACCTAATTATGAAAAAGTTAGAAAGGATTTAGAAGAAACATTAATAACTGGAAAAATAAATGACTAACGCACTTAAAATATTTTTACCTTCTTTAATATCTTTTATTATAGGAATACTTTTAACACCCATAGCAACACATTATTTTTATAAATATAAAATGTGGAGACGAACAAATAGGGCAGACAATATTTCTAAAGAGGTATCCGAAAAATTTGAACAAGCAATAGATAAGAAAGCTGAAACTTCTACACCCAGGGTTGGAGGAATAATTATTTGGGTTTCTGTTATTTTAACCGTTGCTGTTTTTATGGTAGCTGATTTCTTTTTTCATACAGAATTAACTGAAAAATTAAATTTTATTAATCGAAACCAAACGCTATTACCATTTTTTGCTTTAATTACAGCTTCATTAATTGGATTAGCAGATGATTTTCTTCAAATATTTAGTAGGGGAAAATGGTCTACCGATCCTCTTGTTTTGAGATATATTAAAATAGGAATTATTTTGGTATTAGGATTAATTATAGGTTTATGGTTCTATTTTAAATTAGGAGTTACCGGAATTTATATTCCATGGTTTGGGTTTATAAATCTTGGTTATTTATTTATTCCATTTTTTATTATCGTAATGTTATCTTTATGGTCTAGTAGTGTCATAGATGGTATAGATGGACTATCTGGTGGAGTTCTAGCTTCTATATTTATGTCTTATGCAATAATAGCCTTCTTTAACAACCAATTGAATATTGCTACTTTTTGTGGGGTTATAGCAGGTGGAATATTAGCATTTCTTTGGTTTAATATTCCTCCGGCTAGGTTTTATATGGGAGAAACGGGTATGATAGGGCTAACTGTAACCATAGCGGTGATTGCTTTTATGACAGATACAGTTTTACTTCTTCCAATTATTGCTTTTCCTCTTTTTATTACTTCTTTATCTAATGTTATACAAATATCATCTTACAAACTTCGCCATGGTAAGAGAGTCTTTTTGTTAGCTCCTCTTCACCATCATTTTGAAGCTAAAGGTTGGCCCAAATATAAAGTAACAATGCGTTATTGGGTTATAGGAATTATGACATCTATATTAGGAGCAATAATTTCTTTAATTGATTAATGATTAAAAAGAATAAAGTTGATAAATTCTTCTTTTGGATAGTAATGGTTTTGGTCATTGTTGGCTTGATATTTTTCACTTCAGCTTCTTTAGGAGTTTTAGCAGTTAACCCCAGTGAATTTAGAGGTATTCTTTTTAGCCAATATATTTTAGGATTCTTGGGTGGATTGTTGGCTATGTTTATAGCCTATAAAATTCCTTATAAATTTTTTCGCAAATACGCCCTAGTTCTTTTTATAATTACTCTTGTCCTTACAGCTCTAACATTAGTTCCCGGCATTGGAGTTATGTATGGTGGAGGAAGAAGATGGATATCTATTTTAGGTTTTTCATTTCAACCAGTTGAAGTATTGAAAATTGGGTTCATTATGTATTTTGCTTCCTGGTTATCTTTAGTTAAAACAAAAGTTAAAAATCCTTTATATAGTATTTTACCTTTAATTATATGTCTTGGATTAGTTGCTCTTATTTTAATTAAGCAACCCGATACAAAAAATATTGTTTTGCTTTCCATTACAGCATTAACCATGCTCTTTGTTTCTGGTACTCCTTTAAAATATCTATTTGGTGTTCTTGGCTTACTGGCTATTTCTTTAACTATTTTAATCTACATGCCTAATTCTAATTTTGGATATGTTAAAGAAAGAATTAATACTTTTATAAATCCAAACAACGATGTTTTGGGTGACTCTTGGCAAGTGAAGCAATCAGAATATGCTATCGGTTCTGGTGGTATTTGGGGTAAAGGATTAGGTCAAAGCATTCAAAAGTTTAAATACTTACCCGAACCACAAGGTGATTCCATCTTTGCCGTCATAGGAGAAGAGTTAGGGTTTTTGGGTTCCATTTTAATTATTTGTCTTTATTTAATTTTTGCTCTAAGAGGATTCAGAATATCAACAAGGAATGCACCCGATTCTTTTTCGAAACTTCTAGTTATTGGTTTTGTAACTTTAATAGTCACTCAATCTTTTATGAATATAGCCGCTATTTCTGGAATAATGCCTCTTACTGGAGTTCCTTTAGTTTTTATTTCCCACGGAGGAACAGCTCTTCTTTTGAATATGGGAATGATGGGAATAATCTTAAATATCTCACAATATCAAGGAAAACCTCTTATAGCGAAAAAGTCTTAATTAGGTTATAATCAGAAAGTATAATTTTTATTAGATTTATCACACAGAAGATGAAAATATTATTAACAGGTGGAGGAACAGGTGGACATTTTTACCCACTTATAGCTATTGCTGAAAAAATTACCGAACTGGCTACAGAAGAGAAAATAATTGGTTTAAAACTATATTACATGTCTGATTCTCCATATGACAAGAAAGCTCTTTTTGAGAATAGGATAACTTTTGTTCAAGTTCCAGCTGGTAAAATGAGAATATATTTTTCGCTAAAGAATATATTTGATATGGTAAAGACAGCCATGGGAGCATTTTTTGGAATAGTCTCAATGTTTTTTATTTACCCCGATGTTGTAGTTTCCAAAGGAGGGTATGCAGCCTTTCCTGCCGTCTTTGCGGCTAGATTTTTTAAAATTCCTGTCATTGTTCATGAATCAGATTCATCTCCTGGTAGATTAAATGTTTGGACGGCTAAATTTGCCAAAAGAGTAGCTGTCTCTTGGCCAGAAGCAGCAGAATATTTACCCAAAGAAAAGACAGCTCTAACAGGTCAGCCAATCAGAAAAGAAATATTAAGTGGTGATCCAAATGGAGCTTATGAGTTTTTTAAATTTGATAACGAATTACCAGTAATACTTGTTTTAGGGGGATCACAAGGAGCTGAAATTATTAATGATGTCATCGTAGACAACCTACCTTATTTATTAAAAAAATATCAAATAATTCACCAAACAGGAGCTGGCAAAAAAAATGAAGAAGCACTCTCAAGAGCAAATTTGTTAATGGGAGATGATCCAAACATTAGAAGATATAATGCCGTTCCTTTCCTAAACAGTATGGCCTACAAGAAAGCTGCCGGTTGTGCTAACCTAATAGTCTCAAGAGCTGGTTCTACTATTTTTGAAATAGCTTCATGGGGTATTCCATCGATCATAATCCCAATTACTAATTCAAATGGAGACCATCAAAGAAAAAATGCATATAACTATGCTAGATCTGGAGCTTGTAAAGTTATAGAAGAAAACAACTTAAGTTCTACAGTTTTCTTGGCTGAGGTGGATAAAATTCTTTCTTCTAAACAAAAAATGGAAGAAATGAAACAAAACGCTATTGCTTTTTCAAATCCAAAAGCGGCTGAAAAAATAGCAAGAGAAGCTTTAAACATTGCAACATCACACTATAAATAAATATGAATCAGGAAAAAAATAAAATAGTAACAAGATTTGCCCCTTCACCAACTGGTTTTTTACATGTTGGTGGTATTAGAACTGCTCTATACGCTTGGCTTTGGGCCAGAAAAAACAATGGCCAGTTCATTTTAAGAATTGAAGATACAGACAAAGAAAGAGAAGTAGAGGGTTCAATAGAGCACATAATGAAATCATTAAGGTGGATAGGGATTGATTGGGATAAGGGGCCTGATACAAAAGAAGAAGGTAATTCATATATACAATCAGATAGACTTCATATCTACAAAAAATATGCAGAAAAATTAGTAGAAAAAGGTTTAGCATATGCTGATCCATATACAGAAGAAGAACTAGAATCTTTTAGAAAAAAAGCAGAAGACGAAAAGAGGCCATTCTTTTTCAGAGAATACAGACCTGAGAATCCTCCTGTTTGGGATGGAACAAAACCACTTCGTTTTAAAACCCCTATAAAAGTTTATGAATGGAATGATATTACTAGAGGTGGTTTAAAAGCTGGAGAAGAAGCTTTAGATGATTTTGTTTTAATTAAAAGCGATGGCTATCCAACCTATAACTTTGCTCATATCATAGATGACTATGAAATGGGAGTTACTCACATAATGAGGGCTGATGAGTTTATCTCATCTACTCCAAAATTCTTGGCTCTATATGAAGCATTGGGAATAGACAGACCAGAGTTTGTTACTCTTCCTCCTATTTTAGGTAAAGATGGCAAAAAAAAATTAGGTAAAAGAGATGGGGCTAAAGATTTTTTGGAATACAGAAATGATGGGTATCTTCCTGAAGCGATGATGAACTTTCTTGCTTTAATCGGTTGGAACCCCGGAGGAGAAGATGAAATTTTTACCAAAGAAGATTTAATAAAATTGTTTGATTTAAAACAAATTCACACTAGTGGCGGACAATTTAATACAGAAAAGTTAGATTGGATAAACCATGAACATTTAAAAAAGCTAGAGGATGAGGATAAAGAAAAATATGTTATTTCTTTCATTCCTGATAATATAAAAAATTTGAATAACTATAGAGAAGACATAGCTAAAAAAATAACTCCGATAATTATAGAAAGGATTAAAAAAGGAATAGACATTATAGAAATGGCAGAAAATAAAGAATTGAACTATTTTTTTGAAAAACCAGAATATGATAAAGATAACCTATTCTTTAAGTCATCTAAGATTCCTACAGAAAATAGATATCAAATTTTAAGTGACTATCTAAATAAATTAATAAATATTCTGTCTAGCTTAGAAGAAAAAGATTTTAATAAAGAAAACATCAAAGAAAAAATCTGGCCATTAGCCGAAGAAACAGGAAGAGGAGATATTCTTTGGCCAATGAGATATGCTCTATCAGGACAAGATAAGTCTCCAGATCCATTTCAGTTAGCTGAAATTTTCGGCAAGAAAGAGACCACAGAAAGACTGCTTTTAGCCATAGAAAAGCTAAAAATGATATAATTAAACATGCCCAAAAAGCTATTATCTTTAATTGTTTTAATTTCCTTAAATATTGTCTATATCTTTCCATTAGGAATGGTTTTTGCTGATTACCAAACAGACAAACAGGTTAAACAAATTAACAATGAAATGGCTAATGTTAATAACAAGATAGAAGAGATAGAAGAAGAAATAAAAAGATTAAACTCTCAAATAGCAGAAACGAATGAAGAAAAGAAAACTCTGTCTAACGCTATAAATCAACTTAATTTAACTAGAAACCAACTCCTTAAACAGAAAGAATTAATTCAAAATAAAATAAAAGCAACTGAATACACTATTTCGGATATTTCTTCTAAAATTGGAGAAAAAGAAGAGGTTATAAAAATATCTAAAAACTCTCTAGCTAAATTGATTAGAATACTTAATCAAAATGATAATGTTTCTGTTGTAGAGAAACTTTTAACGGTAGATAACATATCTGAAGTTAGTCGTCATTACAATGACATCTTAAGTGTAAATGAAAAAATAAAAGATAATATTAATTTATTATCAGATGAAAAATATAAACTAAAAATAGACAAAATTAAAAAAGAAGACGAGCAGGAAAATCTAAATAATTTAAAAAATAATCTAATTCAAAAAGAGAAAGCAGTTAATGTAACAAAGAAAGAAAAGGATGACTTATTAAAAGAAACAAAAAACCAAGAAGCTGAGTATCAAAAAATGTTAGCTGAACAACTTAAGCTGAAAGATGCTTTCGAGAAAGAATTACAAGAATATGAATCTCAATTGAAATTTATATTAAATCCTAAGACTATACCAAAGGCAGCAAATGGAGTTTTATCTTGGCCACTAGAAAATATTTTAATAACTTCTGTTTTTGGTAGCAGGTGGGGTACTACTCATTATGGAACAGATTTCAGAGCTTCCATAGGAACACCTGTAAAATCTGTTTATTCTGGAACAATAGAAGGAATAGGGGATACAGATAAAGATTGTCCAAAGGCTTCTTTTGGAAAATGGGTCTTCATCAAACATACCAATGGACTTTCAAGTACATATGGACACTTGTCTGTTATTTCAGTGAAAGTTGGACAAAAGGTCAAGGCAGGTGATATTATAGGGTTATCAGGCAATACAGGATATTCTACTGGCCCACATCTGCATTTATCAGTTTATGCCTCAGATGGAGTTAGTGTTGAAACCAAACCAAGTGTAACCTGTAAAGGTAAAATATTCACTCAGCCTATCGCTGCTACGGACGCTCACTTAGACCCACTTCTTTATTTACCAAAAACAATACCTGGTATGTTTAAAAATTAATTATTATTAATAATATAAATATATGGAAGAAGAAAAAAGAAGACCTCGTTTGCAAATAAGATTAGGTGGGCTCGTCGTTTTAATTATTATAGGTATTGTTTTATTTAAGGTCGATTTGAAAGATAAAATTCAATCTGAACAGTTTCAAGAGAATTTAGAATTTATAAAAGAAAAAGCTAGTGATTTTTGGGATAGTATAACTAGGCCATTAAAAGAAAAAATTAGTGATGAGGTGGAAGAATACACCGAAGAACAATTAGAAAAAATACAAGATAACTTTAAAGAAAATATTCTTAAGTTGTCTGATAAGGAAGAGGGGGAGGAAGAATAATATATTATTTGTCTAAACAGAAAGAGATTAACCAGCCAGTTAATCTCTTTTTTATATTTGACTTTCTTTAGAAATATGATATTATATATAGCATGTCTTGGGGTTAACAGGTGCCAAGTAAAAGTCGCATGAACGACATTATACGATTAAAAGTATAATAATACGCCTAAAGTTCCTTTAAATAAATTTTGCCATGAAAAAAACAAAGGTCACCATCTTTTTGTTCCCCTTGTTGATTGCTTTGGGTATGTTTTTAACCCGTAACGAAACAATCTTGGTTCAAGCAGTAACGCTGTTGGTAGTAATGGTTCCAAGTCTTATTGTCACAAACGATGAGAAATTCCATCGTAATTATCTGTTCAGATTTTTGTATGATGATGAGAATTTATCCTCTTTGGCTAATATAGCCATAACTGTCGCCTTCGGTGGCGCCATTATTTTTATAGCTGAAAATTCTACTGTAAAAAACGAAGTAGATGTAATCTTTTGGGTAATATCATTCGGTGTATGGTCTATACTAGCTCTCTTTGGAATTAGAAACCAAAACAAACTTATTGGGTTTTTCTTAAAAATAACCCTGGCTATCTCTATTTTAGGGTTTGCCATTCCCCGACATTTTGGTTCCCAGTTCATTTGGATACCTGTAATAGGGCTATGTATGATCCTTTTCCTATGGTTTGAACATACTCAGATGCCCGAAAAGCTGAGCGAGAAAAAATGGATCAGTCTTTTCCCAATTATTCTGGGAGTAATCAGTACCATCTATCAATTTTGGTCTGTTAATCTGTTCCTGTGGGTAAAACTTTGGACTCTTTTGGCTTTTTTGGCTGGTATATTATTAATAATACTTTTTGGTCTTTATCTTAAAAACAAGATAAAAGAAAGAAGGATTATTAAAAAAGAAAAAGAGGAAGAGATAAGAAAAGAAACGGAAAGGAAGAAAAAGGAGGCTGAAAATCTTTCTACCATAGAATCTATTTCAAAGAAAGAAAATATAACCTGGGATGATTTGTTCTTTGTCTTTAATTATTTTAAGTCAACATACAATATTCCCCAGAGTATTCTTAAAAAGGTTTCCAACTTATCTTTATCAGGACTGATCACTATATCTAACTGCAAGAGAAAGATAGTCTGGAGAGATGATTTTAAGTTGGCTCTTAAAATAATAGATGATATTGTTTACGCAACTTATGAAGATAAGGAAATCAAACCTTTAGTCACAATGGTTCAAAATTTTCTTTCTCAAATAGAAAAAGCAGACCAGTTTCGTGGCTATCAGGAATTGGAGGCAGAAGTGATGAGACACTATGTCTGTAAATTCCTTCAATAAAAATATAGTCCCATACACTAGTAATAGTGTATGGGACTTTTTGTTTTGGTGCCCGAGGTGGGAATCGAACCCACATCCCTTGCGAGACACGATTTTAAGTCGTGCGCGTATACCTATTCCGCCACTCGGGCAAACTTCTTTTTAACAATATAATAATTGCACAATTTTCCAAAAAAGACAAATTTTGATATACTTCCTTTATGTCTCAAACATATTATACAACAATAGGTTTAGAAATCCACGCTGAATTAAAAACAAAATCAAAAATGTTTTGTGGTTGTCTTAATAATCCGGATGAAAAAAATCCTAATTTCAACATCTGTGAAGTCTGCACCGCTCAACCTGGAACATTGCCGATTATAAACAAAGAAGCAGTTAAGAGTGTCATAAAAGTAGGCTTAGCCTTGGGTTCTAAAATTGCTAATTTCACCGAATTTGATCGAAAAAATTATTTTTATCCAGATATTCCAAAAGCATATCAAATTTCTCAATATAAACACCCAATAGTGGAAGGAGGGGAACTAAATGGAATAAAAATAACCAGAGTTCATCTAGAAGAAGATACTGCCACTTCAAAACATGATCGTGGAAACTATTCTTTAGTTGATTTCAACAGAGCAGGAGTTCCTCTCATGGAATTAGTTACAGAACCAGTCATTCATAGTGCAAAAGAGGCAGGAGACTTTGGTAAAGAGCTACAGTTACTATTAAGATATCTAGATGTCTCTTTAGCTAACATGGAAAAAGGACAAATGAGAGTCGAATTAAATATTTCAGTTTCTTCTGATCCAGAAAAATTAGGAACCAAAGTAGAAGTTAAAAATATAAACTCATTTAAAGCGGTAGAAAGAGCAGCTTTGTATGAAATAGAGAGAATGACTTCTTTATTAGAACAAGGTAGAGGAAATGAAATAGTTCAAGAAACCAGAGGGTGGGATGAAAGTAGACAACAAACATTTACACAAAGAATTAAAGAAAATGCCAATGACTACAGATATTTCCCAGACCCTGATTTACCTAAATTGTTTTTGAATGAAATTTTTGATATTGAAGATTTAAGAAAAAAACTACCTGAATTACCAAATGCAAAAAGAATTAGATACAAAAATGACTACGAATTAAAAGATGAAGATATTGAAAGCTATGTTACCGATAGAGAGCTGGGTAGCTGGTTTGAAAAAGTTGCTTCTAAGTTGGGAGACAAAGAAAAAATTAAGGTAGCTTCTAACTACATAACTTCAGATTTCTTGGGTCTTAAAAAAACAAATTTGGATATAAAACTTCCTGAAATTAATAATTTTGTTGAATTAATAGAGATGATAAGTCAAAATCAGATTTCTTCTCGTTCGGCTAAAGATATTTTGGCTATGATTGTAATAGAAGATAATTCTCCGATGGAGATTGCTAAAGTTAAAGATCTTCTACAAAAAAATGATGAAGGGGAATTGAAACAGATAGTTCAGGGGATAATAGAAGCTAATCCTAAGGTGGTAGAAACATACAAATCTGGAAAAGAAAATGCAATAATGTCTTTAGTTGGCCAAGTAATGAAAGAAACAAAGGGTAGTGCTAATCCAGGACTTGTTCAAAAACTATTAAAAGAATTAATACTTGGATAGCTATTAAGGTGGTGATATAATGTATCCATTATGGATACAACAAATAAAAAAATACGTGTGGCTATTAATGGTTTTGGTAGGATTGGTCGAGCTTTTCTAAAAATTGCTTGGGGTAGAGAGGATATTGAGGTCGTTGCAACTAACGATCTTGGATCTATGGAAAGCCTAGCCTATCTTCTTCGATATGATACAGTCTATGGAAATTGGAATCATAAAGTCGAAATAGACAATGATTCTTTTGTTATAGATGGTAAAAAAGTTAAATTCATATCAGAAAAAGATACAACTAAATTACCATGGAAAGAATTAGATATTGATGTTGTTGTTGAAGCAACTGGTTTATTTACTTCTTTTGATAAAGCAAAGTTCCACTTAGACTGTGGGGCTAAAAAGGTAGTCATCTCCGCTCCAGCTAAAGGAGAAAGCGAAACAAAAGGAGAAACTATTCTTCTTGGTATAAATGAAGACAAGTTCGGAACAACAGATATAACTTCAAATGCTTCTTGTACTACAAATGCTGCTAGTCCATTAATATCTATTTTAGATGAAGCTATTGGAGTAGAAAAAGCTATCTTAAACACTGTTCATGGATATACCGCTACCCAAGCCATTGTAGATGGACCAAGTAAAAAAGATCTAAGAGAGGGAAGAGCAGCAGCTCAAAATATAATTCCTTCATCTACAGGAGCAGCCATTGCTGTTACTAAAGCTTTTCCATCTCTTACTGGTTTATTTGATGGAATATCAATTAGAGTTCCTGTGGTTTGTGGCTCTATCGTTGATATTACTTTCATAGCTAAAAGAGAAACAACCAAAGAAGAGGTAAATAGTATATTAGAAAAAGCTGGTCTTGATCCAAGATGGCATAAACTATTCCGTGCCACAAATGAACCAATTGTCTCTTCTGATATTTTAGGAGAAAGCCATGCTTGTATCGCTGATCTAGAAATGACTAGAGTTGTTGGTGGTAATTTGGTTAAAGTTCTTGGTTGGTATGACAATGAAATGGGGTATACTCATACATTGTTAGACCATGTTGTAAAGACTGCTAGGACTATAAAATAAGAATTTAAAATACCACTTATTACATAGTGGTATTTTATCTTTTAAATTATTACCTACATTAACCTGTATAAATAACTAGTAGATAAGTATAATGGACACATTAATATCTAACACTATTTTTATGAAAAAATATATTTTAATTCTATTATTAACTTTCTTTATAAGCCCATCTTTAGTAAATGCAACTGTATTGTATAGTCAAACCATAACACTTAGTCCTGATTGGAATATCATTTCTACTCCAAAGGTGTTAGAATCCCATTCTTTTTCTGTACCAGAGACATCTAGCAATTTTGATATTTATGCGCTAGATGCATCTAAGTCTTCTGGGTGGTCCACTCTTGCTGATTTAAACCAAACAGAATTTACTCCACTTTTTGGATATTTTATAAATAATAAAACAGGTTCTAACCAAACTGTTATTTTTAATTATAAAGACGTTTCCATTCCAGAACAACTTTTTAGTAGAACCTTTACAACACCTGGATGGTATTCTTTTGGCATAGCTAATTCTTCATATGCTAAAAGTGCTGATGGTGATAATACAGACATAAATAATCCTGATAATATATTGCAATCTTTAATTGGAACTTCTGTACATTATGGAGATGTTGTTGATTTTACAGACGCAAACTCTAATACAACGAAAGTGACAGTATCAAACCCATTAAAAAATGCAACCAGATCTGCTGACATCTCAGACAGCACAGAAATAAATACTTTAAAAGATTTCCGCGAGACAAAGGGTTATGCAATATATATAAAGGATTCAAACGTTAGTTATAACGGTCTGCAGAATAAAACAGTTCCACAATGCCAAGATGGAATAGATAATGATGAGGATGGAAATATAGATATGCTAGATACAGGTTGTGTTAACAATATAGATAATGTTGAATACACACTTCCTTCTAAAATGGTAATTACATCATCTTCTTCAAATCCTGACAGTTCAACAATAGCTGTTAATGAGACAGATGTAACAAATAATGTTTTAATAGGGACTTTTAATCTAGATGTTGATGATGACTCTTCAGATATTAAAATTAATAAAATTCCAGTTACCATAAAAATAACTGGGGCAGGAACTCCAGAAACTTCTCCTTGGTCCGTAATTGATGATATTAATATAAATATCGAGGGCCAACTTTACCACGCAACCCTTACAAATACTTCTATTGATGAAACAGGCATAGAAACTTCTATATACTTAATTGATATATCTGATAACAATGTTGTCTTAGATCAAGGAGCCACTTCTGATATTAAAATTTATGCTGATATTAAGGAGTTTACAGATAATTATGAAAATGGAACCACTATTTCAGCTGACGTGAACTCGAGTAATATAGAAGCTGATGGAGTAGGAACAATAAACGAAGTTGAATTATCTGGATCTTTTAGTGGAAATGAGCACATTCTAGATACGAGTGGAATATCAGTAAGCAACATGAAGTGGTCAGTTAACTCAACTGGAACAATTGTAGACTTCTTCTTCACTATTGAAGCTGAAGATGATGATTACACAGTTCTAGCATCAGAGATACTTGACTCTACAGCAGGAACATCAGCATTTGTAGATAACACTGCTGCTTCAGGAGCTCCTGTAACAAGAAGTGAAGGAAAACTTACAAGATACAGTGGAGATGATGTAGACAGTGTAAGCGATACTGGATTAAAGGTTGCTGAAGGAGAAAAGACTACATTCAGAGTCCGATACTCTATCTCTGATGTGACAAACAACAAATGGACAGAAGTTAAGATTACATCTGTAGCTGGTCAAACAGTTTCTGATGATCTACAAACTTCACCTACAGCTACAACTTCTGGTTTCTAATCTTGAAAAATTTTATGAAAAAAATATATCTTCTTTATGTATTTATAATAATTACCCCATTAATTTCTTTTGGATCTTCAATACCAAAGTTTCCAATGGCTTTCTACGGGAGCGTAACTATTAATGGTGATAAAGCTCCAAGTGGAACTATTATTAAGGCATATTATGGCAATACTTTAGCAGGGCAATCTGTTGTAGATAATTCTGGTTTTTATGGCTACACAGATTCAACATTAAAGAAACTTCTAGTGGGTGAAGGATCAGGGAACATTACTTTTAGTTTTCAGTCTTCTTCGATTTTATCCAATAAAGAAAGTTTTGGTAAAACTCCTATTTCTTATTCTGGTTTTGAAGAGGGTTTAGTTGTAAATAAAAACCTAGACTTTTCTTATTCAACACCTAGAAGTGGTGGTGGGGGAGGAGGCGGCGGAGGAGGTTCTTCTTCCCCAAAAACAATAAATGCCACGATACCAATACCTCCCGAAATAGCACCTAACACTACAACACCAGTAATAAACACAAACAATAACATTAGATCTTTTAATTTTACAGGAATTATTAAGCTTGGTTCAAAAGGAGAACCAACAAAAGAACTCCAAAAGATTTTAATAGAAAAAGGATATCTAGTAGGAATAGCTGATGGGCATTTTGGTGCAATGACCCAATCTGCTGTAAAAAAGTTTCAGGAAGCTAACAATCTTACAGCTGATGGAATAGTAGGTCCTGATGTTAATGCTATTTTAAACAAAACTATCTTAAACCCAGAGATAACCAGCAATTTAATACCAGTGGCTAAAACCACTGGAAGCTATAATTTAGGTACAAGTTTACTTAAAAATGGAAGTAGTGGTGAAGCGGTAAGGGAATTACAAAGATTTTTGAATGATACTCTGAATTTAGGATTAGTCATTGATGGAAAACTTGGTCCAAAAACCATTGCTGTAATAAAAGAATGGCAAAAAAGTAAGGGTCTTGATTCTGATGGTATAGTGGGGCCAAAAACCAAAGCCTTAATGAAATAATTTGGAAATTTTTTAAAAATATTCCTGTAATAAAAAAACTAAATTTAAATTTTTATAGTCTATTTCTAATTTTCTTGATATAATATACTCATGAAAATATACATTGGTGGAGATCACGCTGGATTTGAACTAAAAGAAGAATTAAAAAAGTTTTTAACAGAAGAAGGACACGAAGTCGAAGATTTCGGAGCTTTTAAACTAGATCCTAAAGATGATTATCCTGATTTTGTGATTCCTGTAGCTAAAGCAGTATCTTTAAATACTAGAAGCCTTGGAATAGTTTTAGGAGGTAGTGGACAAGGAGAAGCTATTGTAGCAAACAAAATAATGGGTATTCGCTCAGCTGTTTACTACGGAGGAAACTTAGATATAGTTAGATTATCAAAAGAACACAATTCAGCTAATATTCTTTCTCTGGGTGCTAGATTCATCACTCTAGATGAGGCTAAAGAGGCAGTTAATGCTTTTATTGAAACTCCTTTTTCTAGAGAAGAAAGACATATTAGGAGATTAGATAAAGTAGAACAAATTTCAAGATGACAGAAGTAATACCCGCAATTTTAGCAGATAACTATCAAGAACTTAGAGATAAAATATCTAGGTTTGTTGGTCTTTCTAAAATAGTCCAAATAGATGTTTGTGATGGCTCTTTTGTTTCTTCTATCTCCTGGCCAATGAACAAAAATGACAGAAATAGTGTTTTGTCAATTATAGACGAAGAAGAAGGTTTGCCCCATTGGGATAAATTAGACTTTGAATTTGATTTAATGATAGAGAAAAGCTATGAAAACTTTGATTTCTTTGCTAAATTGGGAGCCAAAAGGATAATTTTTCATATTAGAGAAAATGAGGTAGAAGATTTTGAAAATTTCTTAGAAAGCATAGATATATATTTTAGGGAAAACATAGAAATAGGATTAGCTGTTAGTTCTGAAACAGATTTAGAAAGAATAAAAAGAATAATTAATCAAATTGATTTTATTGAGTGTATGGGGATTAAAAAAATAGGTTTTCAAGGAGAACCTTTTGATGAAAAAATTATAGATAAAATAAAAGAAATAAAAAGTATTTATCCTGAAATAAAGATAAGCGTTGATGGGGGAGTCAATGAAAACTCTGCTCCTCATCTAGTAGAAGCAGGGGTTGAAAGACTGGTGATAGGATCTGCTCTAGATCAAGCTTTCGATTTAAAATCTAAAATTAAAGAATTTGAAGATTTAGAATTTTCTTAAAAATGGAGAGTAAGTTCCATGAGAACAAAAACTACCCAAAATAGGATAAGTAGATATCCTTCTCTTTTACTTAGTATTTTTCCAGAGCGCATTAAATAGTAGAGCATAAAAGCTGCGGCAAACATAAATATACCAGCTATATAAATTATCTTAATAGGAAAAGTAAATGGTTTAATCAAAGCCAATAAACCAACTAAAATAGTAGCATCTGATAAAACAGTTCCTAAAACATCTCCTATAGCTAAAGAATCTTCATCTTTTTTGACAGCAGAAATACTAAACAATAATTCTGGAATAACAGTTCCTAACCCTATAAAGAATAAACCAATTATTGTTGTATTAACATTTAGATATTCAGCTATCTTTACACCCGAACTAACAACGAAATGAGATCCAACTAACAATAAAATAAGACTTAGTAAAAAAAATAAAATATCTTTCTTTGTCTTTTTATCTATTTTTGCCTTAACTTTATTTTCCTCTTCATCGTCTTGAGTTGAACGAAAAGCTAAATAATAAAAAATAATACCAGTGATGACCAAACACAACCCTTCACCTCTATTGTAAGCTCCATCAATACCAAGAGCTATTGGAATTAAAAAAAAGAAAGGATAAATAGCATTACTTTTTAATATTTTACTCTCAATTTTAAGACTTCTACCTGCAACTAAAACTATAATAGCAAAAACTAAGGTCAAATCGGCAATATTTGATCCAAAAACAGTTCCCAAACCCAAAGACGGAACACCAGAAATTGCAGAATTAATTGAAACAAAAGTTTCTGGAATTATAGATATAACTGCAACAATAAGAAAACCAACAACGTAATTTGATAAATTAAAATGCCTAGCTATCCGACCAGAAAATTTTGTAGAAAGTGTTGCTCCCTTTATAATTAAAAAAATTGACACCGCAAAAATTAATATTTGTAATACCATATTATAAAATTATACTATAAAAGCTTTTATTTTTGTAGTCTCATAGTTTTTTATTCTAATTTTTGTTAAAATAAAAGAGATGGAAAGACTCGATTATAGAAAAATAGAAGGATTAAAGATAATTGCTAAAAATATTAGATTGTCTATTATTGAAATGCTTTATCATGCTAAATCAGGACACACAGCTGGATCACTAGACATAGTAGAAATTCTAACTATCCTCTATTTTCATACCCTCAAACATAACCCAAGAAATCCATATTGGGATGATAGAGATAGATTAGTTCTTTCATGTGGTCACATTTGTCCTGCTTTATATGCCACTCTTGCTTATGCTGGTTATTTTTCAAAAGAAGAATTATCAAGCTTAAGAAAATTTGGTTCTAGATTGCAAGGTCATCCTCATAGAAAATACCTAGATATATTAGAAACTTCTTCTGGACCGTTAGGCTCTGGATTATCTCAGACTGTTGGTATGGCCATAGTCGATAAAATATACAATGAAAAGAAAAGAAGATTTTATACTATTTTATCCGATGGTGAATTAGATGAAGGAAACACATGGGAAGCTTTAATGTTGGCTTCAAAAGAAAAACTTTCTAATCTTATTATTATAATAGACAGAAATTACATTCAAATAGGAGGAAATACAGAAAGTGTTATGCCTCTTTCTGATCTAAAAGACAAAATAAAATCTTTCAATTGTTTGGTTCAAGAAGTTGATGGCCATGACTTTTTTGAATTAGATGAAGCTTTTAATGTCGCTCTAGAAAACGAAAGCTCTCCAACGGTTATAATTGCCAATACTATTCCAGCTAAAGGAGTTAAAGAGTGGGAAAATGATTACCGATGGCATGGTAAAGCACCAAACAGAGAAGAAACAAAAATGGCTTTAGAAGAAATAAATAATGGCTAATATATGTTAAATAAAAAACTAAAATTAAATCCAAAAATTTTTAATCCAGATGTTGAGAAAAAAGGAACTCGTCAAGGTTTTGGTGAAGCTTTGGTTGAATTAGGAGTAACAAATCCTGATGTTATGGTTTTATCTGCTGATTTGGCCGAATCAACAAAGGCTAATCTTTTTGCTGAAAAATACCCTGAACGATTTATAGAAGTTGGAGTAGCTGAGCAGAATATGGCAGGAGTTGCCAGTGGAATTGCTTCTATGGGTAAAATTCCTTTTATAACTTCTTATGGCATCTTTAGTCCAGGAAGAAACTGGGAGCAAGTCAGAACTACTATTTGTTATAATAATCAACCAGTTAAAATCGTAGGTTCACATGGAGGAATTTCTGTTGGCCCCGATGGTGGAAGCCATCAAGCCCTAGAAGATATAGCTATTACGAGAGTCTTACCAAATATGACAGTTATTTGTCCAGCAGATTATTTTGAAGCTAAAAAAGCCACACTAGCCTGTGCAAAAACAAAAGATCCTACTTATATTAGGCTTTCTCGAGTTGATACTCCTATTATTACAGAAAAAGATAATTCTTTTGAAATAGGCAAAGCACAAATAGTTTTTTCTCCAGATGAAGGTAAAGCAGATGTTGGAATAATAGCTACCGGTCCTATTTTATATGAAGCTATTATGTCAGCCTATCAACTAGAAAAGGAAGGGATAAAAGTTAAAGTCATGAACTTGTCTACAGTAAAACCACTTGATAAATGGGCTATTTCTTTGTTAGCCAAAGAATCAAAAGCCATAGTAACAGTTGAAGACCATCAAATATCTGGTGGTATGGGTAGTGCTATAGCTGAATATCTATCAGAAAGTGATCCAACCCCTATAGAATATGTAGGAGTAAATGACATGTTTGGACAATCAGGAAAACCAGAAGAACTATATGAACACTATCATCTAACAGCTAGTGATATATCTAAAAAAGTTAAAAAGGTTTTAGAGAGAAAGAAGGTTAATTAATCTTTTTGGGATAATCAATTAGATTAACTTCTTTATACCTTCTTTCTAGTTCTTTTTTATTCAACAATCCATCATGCGGTCCAATTTTTTCTACTACACTACTAGCATTCAAAGATGCCCAAACTAAAGATTTAGAATTATTTTTGCCAAGAATTTTAGCTGACAAAAAAGAACCAATAAAAGCATCTCCAGCACCAGTGTTTTCAATTGTTTTTTCTTCAATATAAAAAGCTTTCATGAATAAAACATCCATTCCGTCATATAAATAAGAACCATTGATACCATCAGTGATGATAACTAGTTTTGGACCAAGATTGTAAACTTCCTCAAGTAATTTTTTAACATCTTCAGTTTGTTTGTTAAACATCTTTTCTACCTCTTTTCTATTAGCACAAAAAAGATTAGCTCGTTTGTATAGATTTCTCATATTTTCTAGACCCAATCTGATCTGAAAAGTTCCTGGCTGTATTGCAAAAGAAACGTTTGGATGAGAAATTAAATATTCTTCTATTTCTTTGTGATATAAAAGAGAATTTTCTGATAAGGAAGATAGGTATAACCATTCAGGTTCTTTTATATTTTGATTAAATGAATATGGATAGTCTATATGGTGAACTAATATGGTTCTTTCCTTTTTGTAGCATAAAACATAATGGAAATTAGAACCTAATCCTTTAATCTTTTTAACGTATTTAGTTTCGATTTTTTCTGCTTTAAGTTTTTTGATATTTAATTTAGCAATATCATCATTACCTAAATATGAGACAAGGGAAGTCTTCAGACCTAAACGACTAGCTGTAATAGCAACATTAGGACTATTGCCTACAGCATAGCAAAGTAAAGCAGATTCATATGGTGTTTTACTGCCATAATCAAAGCATAGATTCCAATCATTTTCCTTGCGATCAAAAGATGTTTCTGCTTCGTCACTTTTTATTTTTATAAACGGTTCTGCCGCTATGTCTCCAACGGCTAATATTTTTATCTTTTTCATATTTTTTCTCTTATACTTTACATTATAACATATGATATAATAATTAATATGAAAACCTTAAGAGAATTCATCAAGGAAGCCAGTGAGAAAAATATTGCTATAGGTCATTTCAATGTTTCTAACTTAGAAATGTTGCATGGAGTTTACAATGCAGCCTTAAAGCTAAGTGGGGAAGTGGGATATAAGATTCCAGTCATTGTTGGAGTATCTGAAGGGGAAGAAGAATTTTTTGGTAAAGATGAAATTGTTGCTTTGGTAAAAAAGATTAGAGAAAAAGATGTTTACCCACTGTTTCTAAACGCCGATCATCACTATTCTTTTCCATCAGTTAAATCAATTGTAGATTTAGGCTTTGATTCTTTTGTTATAGATGGAACTAAACTATCAATAGAAGAAAATATTTCTTTAGCAAAACAATGTGTTAATTATGCAAGAGAATTGGGACACCGAGAGGAAAGATATATTTTGGCAGAATCAGAACTTGGCTTTATTGGTCAATCTTCTAAGCTACTAGATGAAATACCAGAAGGGGTGAGTGAGGAAACAATGACAAATCCAAAAGATGCAAAGTTTTTTGTTGAAGAAACAGGAATTGATCTGTTTGCTCCTTCGGTTGGAAATATTCATGGTATGGTAAAGGGAGGTAATCCTAAATTAGACATTGGAAGAATCAAACAAATAAAAGAAGCTTGTGGGGTTCCGCTTGTTTTGCATGGGGGGTCTGGAATTTCCGATGAAGATTTTGTCAGTGCTATCTCGGCAGGAATCTCAATTATCCATATTAGTACCGAATTACGAGTTGCATATAGACAAGCCCTAGAAAAAGGATTAAAAGATAATCCAAAAGAAGTTGCTCCTTATAAATATTTAGCTAAAGCGGTTGGGGCAGTAGAAGAAGTGGTTTATAAAAGGTTAAAACTATTTAATCGAATTTAATTTTGTTAAAAAACAAAAGCCCGCAGGACAAGCGGACTTTGTTATTTTTTGAGAGTAGTAGCTATGCGATTTTTGATCGTAGGGCCTGGTACCTTTTACTGTCTTCCTCAAGCACTTTTTCAACCCGTTCTTTGTCTTTCTTAATTCCTTCGATTGCTTCTTTGAGCCAGGAGAGTTGTTGGAGAAGTTCTTTCTCCTCGTTCCTTTTTTTGTCAAGCCTACAGGATACATTTGCGAGTTCTATCTCGCTAAGTCTTTTGTCTTTGCTTGACCCGGCAAGTTGCTGAATAAATTTTTCAATACTTATTTTGTCTTCTTCGTTAAGAGCCGCGAGGTAATTTTTCTGAGGAGGCAGTGGCTTAATTTTGTCTGTGAAAAAACAAATAAAAAGAAGGATCAAAATAAAAAACAAAATAAGGATATTCGACCATGTCGGGAGATCAAATATGGCCAATGACACAGTCAAAAGGAAAATTAAAGATAGGTCGGAAATAATTTGAAACTTTTTCATAATAGGGTTTTTAATTGGTTTAACAGAATAGTATCACTTTTACACCAAAATGTCAAATATTTTTATTATTTCCTTATTTTTAAAGACTAAAATAATTTAAGTCAAAAAATGATTGTTTTTTAAGGCTCTTTTGACATTTTTCTTGACAAAAATGTTCATTTTATGTCTTTATGGTCAAAAAAACCCTTTATTTGCATCAGCTAGTATTGTCACTTGTGATTTTAAGTGTTATTATGCCTAATATGAATACGTTAATCGCTAAGAAGCGAAGTAAGACGGACAAGCTAGGAGTTATACGACATAACGGTATGATCCCAGCAGTCGTCTATGGCGCCAAAGTCGAGAACACTATGCTTTCGGTTTCGAGCATCAACTTCGCTAAAATATTGAGAGAGGCAGGAGAAACCAGCACTATTACATTAGAAATAGTGGATGAGGATTCTAATCCAATTAAAAAGGTCGATGCTTTAATACATGAAATTCAAAACGACAGTATTAAAGGATTTCCTTTGCATATAGATTTTCTTGCAGTGGATGTTAATAAACCTATTGAAGTTACAGTTCCGGTTGAATTCATTGGTGTATCACCAGCTGATAAGAACAACTTAGGTATTTTGGTTAAAGCTTTGTATGAAATAGAGATTGAGGCTTTGCCTAAAGATATACCACAAAAGATTGAAGTAGATGTTTCTTCTTTGATTGATCTAGATAGCCAAATTAGAGTAAAGGATATTAAGATTGATAACAATGTTAAAGTAATAACAAATTCAGAAGAGATAGTTGCTTTAATAACTCCAATCCAGGAAGAAAAAGAAGAGGCTCCAGTTGACATATCTTCAGTAGAAGTAGAAAAGAAAGGTAAGAAGGAAGAAGATACCCAAGAAGGAGAAAAGAAAGATTAATAATTATCAAAACAAAAATCACCGAGCTTATAAACTGGGTGATTTTTATGTTATAATAAATCAATGCATTTTAGTTTAAAAAGTTTTTCTTTATTTCTAATCACTACCTCTATTTTTGTTGGTTCCCTTTTTATTATTGCTCCCAAAATACAAGCTGATGTGTATTTAGACAATGCCAAAGCAGATAAAGCACTACTTGAAGCAGAGCTTGCAAAACTAGAAAAAGAGATAGCCCAAAAAGAAAAAGAATTAGCCAGTCAAAAAGGCCAATCAGTTTCTTTGTCTAGAGATATTGCAGTTTTAACTTCTCAAATTCAAAAATCTAAATTAGATATTAAAGCCAAAAACCTAATAATTCAAAAGCTGGGTGGAGAAATATCAAACAAAAATCAAGAGATAAGTGCATTGTCAGTTAAGATAGAAAGAGAAAAGGAATCTTTAGCTCAACTTCTAAGGAAAGAAAGAATTGTTAATGATAAAGATATTATCACCTTAGTCTTGTCCCAAGATAATATTTCAGATGTATATGGAGACTTAGAAGCTTTTGCTTCTATTAAAAAAGGTATTCAAAACTCTCTTGATGAAATCAAGGATATGAAGAATTTAACTGAAGCAGAAAAGAAAGCTCTGGAAAAGAAAAAAGATGAAGAGACTGACACTAAATATGAACTAGAAAGAGACAAAGCTAAGGTTGAGATGAGCGAAGCTGAAAAACAAAAATTGCTATCTATTAGTAAAGACAAAGAAGCTGAATATCAAAAAGTTTTAAAAGAAAAAGCTCAGAAGAGAGCTCAGATATTAGCGGCCATATTCAACTTGGCTGGTGGTGGTTCAACTAAAATAAACTTTGAAACTGCTTTGGTCTATGCCAGAGAAGCAGAAAAGCTAACAGGAATTGATCCAGCATTTCTACTAGCCATATTGACCCAAGAGAGCAACCTAGGTGCTAATGTTGGACAGTGTTATTTAACGGATGCCAAAACAGGTGCTGGAATGAACCCTAAAACGAATGCAAAATTTCCTAATGTCATGAAGCCTATGGGCCTGACTGGAAGAAAAGGGGACATTGATGATTTTTTCTTAATCACTGCTTCTGTTGGACGTGACCCATACAAAACTCTTGTTTCTTGCCCTATAGCTGGAGTCGGTGGTTATGGAGGAGCTATGGGTCCCGCTCAGTTTATCCCATCAACCTGGGGTGGATATAAAAGTAGACTAAAAAAACTTTTAGGGCATGATGCCGATCCATGGAATCCAAGGGATGCTTTCATGGCCTCAGCTACATATTTAACAGATCTTGGAGCTATCGGAAATAGTGCAAGCGCACAACATAAAGCCGCTTGTAGGTATTATGGAACAGGTGGAGCTACTTGTTCATACAGTAACAGTGTTATGAAGCATAAACTAAACATCCAAGCTAATATTGATTTATTGCAAGATTAAAACAATTGTGCTAATATAACCAAACATATGAAGAAAGATATACATCCAAAATTTAATGATAAAGCTAAAGTGACTTGCGCTTGCGGAGCTACTTTTACAGTTGGTTCTACGCAAGATGAAATAGACGTTGAAATTTGTAGTCAATGCCATCCTTTTTACACAGGTAATGAAAAAGTTCTAGATACCGCTGGAAGAGTAGATAAGTTCAAGAAGAGAGTAGCTGCCTCAAAAGCTAAAAAATAGATATAATTAAAATAGCTCTTTTATATTCATAAAAGGGTTATTTTTTGATTCTTTTAGGTCTATAATATAAAAATGGAATTAGATTTAGAACAACTAAAGAAAAATTATAAAACGACATATTTTGCTGAAGAATATGAGCGTCTTTTGAGAGAGGAAGAAAAAACAAAAGAAATGATTACAGAAAATCCTGAATTAAAAGAACTAGCCGAAGATGAATTAAATAATCTGACTATACAAAGGGAAGCCTTAGAAAAACAGATAGAAGAGATATTGAAAAAGGAAGAAGAGGAAGAAGAATATCCAAATGAAATAGTTTTGGAAGTTAGAGCTGGAGCTGGTGGAGATGAAGCTTCTTTGTTTGCCTATGAACTAGCTGAAATGTATTTAAAGTTTGCAGAAAACCAAGGCTGGCAAACAAAAAAGCTAGATGAATCTGTTAATGAAGTTGGTGGTTACAAAGAAGCATCTTTTGAATTCAAAGGAGAGGATGTTTATAAACTACTTCGTTTTGAAACAGGAGTTCATAGAGTTCAAAGAGTTCCTGTTACAGAAAAGAATGGGAGAATACATACATCAACAGCTTCTGTTGCTATATTACCAATTAGAAAGAAAACAAGTATTGTTATAAATCCGGCAGATATAGAAATGGAATATTCTCGTTCTGGCGGAGCTGGAGGACAAAATGTTAACAAAGTTGAAACAGCGGTTAGATTAATTCACAAACCAACAGGTATTGATGTTCGTTGCACAACAGAAAGAAAACAATTAGCTAACAGAGAAAAAGCTATGCAGATTTTGATTTCAAAATTAGAAATGCTGAAAGAGCAGGAAGAGGCAGAAAAGTATTCATCTGAAAGAAAGGAACAAATAGGGACAAGCGACAGAAGCGAAAAAATTAGAACTTATAACTTTCCGCAAGACAGAGTTACCGATCATCGCGTAAAAGAATCATGGTCTAACTTACCATCCATAATGGAAGGAAATATTGAAAAGATAATAGGGGAATTAGCTAGTGGTTTGACTAAAAAGGAATAATACTATATAGTCTTAGTGAGTAACTTAACAAAACAAACATGACCGAGTTTTTAAAAACACTTTTGGCCCTCTTGTTGTCTATTGATGTCATATGGGCCCTTGTCCTTATCCTGAAGAACTAGATCTAATCCTCACGTTTGTGAGATGAAGTATTACTCTAATCGCCCGATCCTGGGCGATTTTTGCTTTCTTGTTATTGCTTTTGTTTTTCTTTAGTGTTACAATCCCGCCAGTAGTTTGCTTACGTTTTGGTATCTTTCATTCCTTCGTATGTGTAAACATTGAGGCATGTAAATGAAATCGGGCTATGCGATTACATTTATAAGTTAGTTTTCTCCGCGTGGTTGGTATGCAAGTATAACTATGTGGAGCACAATTGTCATATATGGCAAAAAAGTTATATGTTGGAGGTCTTCCTTACAAGACTACCAGCGATGAGCTTAAAGCTCATTTCAGTTCCGCCGGAGCAGTCGCTTCAGCAACAATTATTATGGATAAGATGACAGGCCGTTCAAAGGGATTTGGTTTCGTTGAAATGGAAAACGAAGCTGATGCAGAGACTGCAATCTCAATGTTCAATGGTAAAGATTTCGGAGGAAGAAACCTTACTGTTAATGAAGCTCGTCCAATGGAAGAAAGACCAGCTAGACAATAATAAGAATTGAAAAACAAAAGCCCGCTAATAGCGGGTTTTTGTTTGCAACTTTAAGCTTTTTTTGTTATATTTCTAGTGTTGTTTGAATATATATGCGTGTATAGTTCAGTGGTAGAACGCTGTCCTGATAAGACAGAGGCCCTTGGTCCGATTCCAAGTACACGCACAAAAGTTAATGACTAAAAATTCTAAAAACTTAATAGACCAAATGATTAAGCAAAAGAGGCAAGATAAGGCAGAGCACCTAAGCTATTTTTTTAAAACTGGTAAGGGACAATACGGAGAAGGAGATCTATTTTTAGGAATCGATGTCCCAGATACCAGAAAGATGGTTAAAGATTATGTCCATTTGGATCTTAAGGAAATATCAAAAATTTTGACTAATAAATACCACGAAATCAGACTGGCTGGACTTTTGATTTTAGTAAATAAATATCAAAAAGCTAACAAAAAAGAGCAAAAAGAAATTTTTGATTTCTATTTAAAAAATTACAAGAATATAAATAACTGGGACCTGGTTGATTTGTCTGCATATCATATAGTAGGGGATTATCTTCTTGATAAAGATAAAAATATTTTAGAGAAACTAGCTAAATCAAAAAATCTCTGGCAAAAAAGGATAGCTATTGTTTCTACTTATGCCTTTATTCAAAAAAGACAAGGGGAATGGACTTTTCGAATAGTTAAAATATTAATGCAAGATACAAATGATTTAATTCATAAAGCTTGTGGTTGGATGTTAAGAGAGGTAGGGAAGAAAATTTCAGATAAAGAATTAAAAAAATTTCTGGACGAATGGGGAACTAAGATGCCAAGAACAATGCTTCGTTATGCTATAGAAAAATTTGAAGAAAAGGAAAGAATCTATTATCTAAATAAACTACATACCGGCTAAAAGCCGGTAGTTTAGTAAATTCACAGACTAAAG
>CAZQUJ010000004.1:0-33022 GCA_964596605.1 uncultured Candidatus Saccharibacteria bacterium
CAAAAATATTTATAGAGACCCCCTGCATAATATCAAAAACATTTTGATCCTTGCTTCCATCTGGACATATTTCCTTTAATCTGGCATTCCCGTGTAAATCTAAAATATAAATTTTATCAAAAGATTTTAGTAAAGATTCACGCATTTTTCTATGAGTAACCCCAGAAATAAAAGAGTTATTAGAAATATAAGCAAGAATTCCTTCTTTGTTTTTATCTACCATAAATTGTCCAAAACGGATAAATTTTATATAATCATCATCTATATTTATCTTCTTTTCGTTTAAATTTTTTTTGTAATCATCTATCAATTTTAAAATCCATTCCCCCTTGTTCTGAGAGGAAATAGAATAAGGCGGATTACCTATCACACACATTATCGGATATTCTTTCTTTATCCTTGAGGCACTTTTTGCCTCTTCTGCTATAGAATCCATAAAACCAAAAAGTGTCCCTTGATTTGAGTAGTCTTTTGCTTCCTCTAGGGTATTTGTTAGATAAACTCCTAACCTCTTATTTAATCTATCTGTATCTATTCCCATACTTTCCAATGTCATACCAAGTTTCAAGTGGGCAATCGTATATGAAGCCATCATTATCTCAAAACCATGAAGCCGAGGGAGCAAGTGTTCATTAACATAACTTTCCCAATTACCTAGCTGGCCTTTTTCTTTAAAAGAATTGTAGATAAAAGAAATTGTTTCATTCAAAAAAGTCCCTGTACCTGTAGCAATATCTAAGATTTGAACCTTATGATATTCTTCTTCTATTTTTTTATCTTTACTTGTTTTCTCATCTATTATCTTTTTTTCTACTTTTATCTTCTCTTTACTAACCAAACCATCAGACAAACCAAAGTCATTCTTTAAAATATAATCTACTCCACGAATTATAAAATCAACAACAGGCTTAGGGGTATAGAAAACACCCATATCCATTTTCTTTTTACTATCATACTCTTTCAGGAAATCTTCATAAAAGTGGATTATTGGATCTTTATTGTCTTTCTCTTTTCCATAAAAATCAGTAAGGAGTTTATGAACATCTGCATAAGATAAGACTTCACAAAGCTCATCTACAATAAAACGAAGTCTATCGGGAAAAGATTCTCCAGCAATGTGACCAAAAAACTTTTTAAGAAAAGGATTTGTTTTAGGTGCTAAATCTATAGCCTCATGTCTAGAAAAATTTTCTTCTGTTTTGTCATTATACCTAGAAGCAAATAATCCATAAACAAGGGTCTGAGAATACATATCAGCAAAATCTTCATCAGAAATATTTCTGATGAGATTTTCTTTAACAACTTCTTTAATTTTGTTTAGCTCCTCAAATCTATCACTCTGTGAAGAAAGCATATAAGATATATTTTCTCTTATACGAAGAGCTTTTCCTCCCATTATTTCAGCTAGGTGTTTCCCTGATTTTATTTCCTCTTTGTGAGAATTTGTGAAATCTAAAATAGTTTTAGTAAGCAATCCTTCTTTGTTGTCTTCTGTAATGTTTCTTTCATTTTTATTTATTTTCCCTAGGGAAATTTCTTCTTCATACCTTTTACCATATCTGTAAAATCTAAAGTTAACATAATCACTTATTATTAAATTATCATACCCGAAATACCTATCAGCTTGATTTGATTTCTCTATTTTGTCTAAATCTTCTCCTACTTTTTTAACTTCTATATATAAAACAGGGACATTATTTTTTAAAATAATAAAATCAGGCTTATTGCCATCTATTGCTTTCTGGTCATGTTGAATTATATATTTATTTTCTTTGGTAAAAATATTCTCCAAGAAATTTTGAAAAGGAGTTCGATATGACATTTCGCTACTATTCCCATCTTTAAAATATTTTTGAATTTGCTCTATATATTTCATTTTTAATCCCTTTTAACCTCTACCCACTTTAAATCCTGAATGTTCACCGGCGAACTTAAAATAATTTTTTTATGAGGATCGGCAGGCTCAGAGATAGTCTCATCAACAACAGCTAAAACAGATGAGTTATTGCCTGGTAAATAAACCTTAGTTCCATTTGATATTGATAAATCCATAGGAACAATAGCTTCAAAATTTCCTCCTCCACGTCCAACCAAACTAACACTTATATTAAGTTCATCAAAAAAAGCTTCTGTTATTTGACTTGGATTAGAGAACAAAACAGCTAAAGATGTTTTATTGTAAACCTTATCTACCTTAGCAATTGGAATATAACCATTAGCATAAATTAAATAACCTTCATTTATACCATCATCAAGACCTAAATCAATTACAAAAGAATTATAAAAAGACTTATTATCCTTGCTCAAGATATTAGCTAAAATATAATCACCCTGTTTGGGTAAACGATTAATAATCTCTTTGAGTTCAAAATTCTCAGTTTCTAATATTTGATAGTCTATCTGAGATAACTTTAATTCTAAATTTTCAGATGATAATCTCTGATTTTCTTTTAATAAATTCTTCTTTGATTTTACTAAGTAAGTTAAATTATTTACTCCCTTGGTTATAAAATTACTAGTTATCCAAAGTGGTCGTCCTACGTGATTAAAAAATTGACCAGATAAACCAATTATTCCAAACAAAAACAAAACGATAAAAATTGATAAGATTATTATCTTTTTAGAATTTCTAGTTCGACTTTTATTTAGATATTGATTCTTCATTCGTTTTTAATAAAACTTCTTTATAAGTTTCAAATTCATCTAGTACAACCCCAGCTCCTCTAGCCACTGCCGTTAATGAGTCTTCGGCTACATAAACTGGAATCTTTAGGGCTTCTTCAAGAAAACTATCTAATCCTCGTAACATTGCACCACCCCCAGACAAGACTAAACCATTTTTAATTATATCCGACAAAAGCTCGGGTGGAGTAGTCTCTAAAACTTCTTTAATTCCATCTACTAAACCAAAAATTGAAGGCATAATAGCTTCTCTAATATCTGTATCAGTTACAATTACTTGCCTTGGTAATCCGGTAACTAAATCTCGTCCTCTAACTTCAGCTTCTAAGGATGGACCCTCTTGAACTCCAGCTATAGCTATTTTAATATTTTCAGCTGTTCTTTCTCCAATTAATAACTTAAATTCATCTTTTATGTAATTAATTATTTCTGTATTTAAAAGATCACCAGCTATTTTTATGTTTTTTGAACAAACAACTCCTGACAAAGAAATAACAGCTACATCCGTTGTTCCTCCACCTATATCAACGATAACAGAGCCTACAGCTTCTTTAACTGGTAAATGAATTCCAATAGCGGCTGACATTGGTTCTTCTATAATATATACTTCTCTAGCTCCAGCTGATCTAGCTGCATCTTCTACCGCTCTGATTTCAACGTTTGTTATTCCGGTTGGTACCCCAATCACAACTCTCGGTCTTAAAAGTTTTTTAGATATTTTTTCTGTCTTATTAATCAAATAATTAATCATTTCCTCAGCAACTTCAAAATCTGAAATGACCCCATCAACGATAGGTCGAACTGCTTTAACATGACCGGGCGTTCTTCCAAGCATTTGTTTGGCTTCTGTTCCTACGGCTACTATTTGTCCAGTCTTTTGATTAACAACAACAACTGATGGCTCATTAATTACAATACCGTGACCTTTTAAATAGACCAGAGTGTTCGCTGTGCCTAAGTCGATTCCGATATCATTAGAAAACATTTGGCAAATTTTTTTAAACATAATTTTAGTATGACCTAGCAAAAATAACTCTACCGACAGAAGGTTTACCAGACTTCACGCACTTACCTTCTTCTTTTTCTTCACCCATAGGAAAACAACGAACCGTAGCTCCAGTTTGTTCCTTTATCTCTAAAGCCACATCTTCATCTCCTGACCAATGAGCTTTAACAAATTTATTAGCCTCTATAGCTTTAACAAAATCTTCCCAGTTATCTACGCTGACTGTATTTTCTTTTAATCTCTCTTCGGCTTTTTTGTATAAGCTTTCTTGAATAGAGTCTAGAGTAGCAACTACAGACTCACTAAGTTCTGGTAAAGAAACAGTTTTCTTTTCCCCCGTATCTCTTCTCGCCAAAACAACTGAATTGTTAGCTAAATCTTTTGGTCCTACCTCTATTCTAACTGGTATTCCTTTCTTTTCCCATTCATAATATTTTTCTCCGGGTCTTAAATCTCTATCATCTAATTTAACACTAATACCCATTGATATAATATTAGACATAATAGTTTTAGTTTCTTCTTCAACTAATTGTTTGTCCCATTCTTTTGGAATTATAGGGATAATAACAACTTGAATAGGAGCAATTTTTGGAGGCAAAACTAAACCTTTGTCATCACTATGAGTCATAATTAAACCACCAATTACTCTCGTTGATAGCCCCCAGCTAGTTTGCCAAGCAAATTGTCTTTGATTATTTTCATCTAGGAAAGTAACATCAAAAACTTTAGCAAAGTTTTGACCCAAGTTATGAGAAGTCGCAAATTGTAAAGCTTTTCCATCTTGCATCATGGTTTCTATAGTATATGTGCCACTTGCTCCAGCAAATTTTTCCGATTCTGATTTTTTTCCAGCAACTACTGGAATAGCCATATACTCTTCAGCAAACTTTTTGTAAATATCAAGCATCATTAAAACTCTATTCTCAGCATCTTCGTATGTAGCATGAACCGTATGTCCTTCCTGCCAAAGAAATTCTGTCGTTCGCAAAAAGAGACGAGTTCTCATTTCCCACCTTATAACATTAGCCCATTGATTAATCAAAAGGGGTAAATCTCGATGAGATCTAACCCATCTTGAAAAAACATCATACATAATTGTTTCTGAAGTAGGTCTTAAGACTAGTGGTTCTTCTAATTTTTTGCCACCAGCAAAATTAACTAAAGCCACCTCAGGAGCAAATCCCTCAACATGCTCTTCTTCCCTCTTTAAAAACTTCTCAGGTATGAGCATGGGGAAATACGCATTTTCAACCCCAGTCGCCTTAAACATTTCATCTAAAATCTTTTGAGTTTTCTCCCAAATTGCGTAACCTGACGGCTTGATAACCATGCATCCTTTAACTGGTGCATTTTCAGCTAATCCAGCAGCCTCTATAACATCCAAATACCACTGGCTATAATCCTCAGCCCTTGTTGTAATTTTTTTGTTCTCAAATTTAGATTGTTCCATATAATCATCATATTACTCTAAAAAGAGACCCTAGTCAAAAATTTCAGGTTGCAAAATAATGTCTTTTCTGTTATTATAATGTTCGTTCCGTGGTCCGACAACAAAGTCGGATTAGCCACATAGGCAAGCTGGAATGCTTAAAAACGGAACATTATTAACTAATAAAATTAATCATAAAATGGATAAACAAACTATTATTGATGAAATGTTTCGTTCGGGTGTCCACTATGGATACTCTAAAAGTCGCAGACACCCTTCTGTAAGTCCTTATATATTTACCACCAAAAACGGTATAGATATTATAGACATTGAAAAATCAGAAGAATTGTTAGAAAAAGCAAATGAAGAAATTAAATCCTTGGGGGCTAGTGGAAAAACTATCCTTTTCATAGGAACCAAACCTGAATCAAAACAACAAATTACAGAAATAGCTCTTTCTCTAAACATGCCTTATGTATCAGAAAGATGGGTAGGTGGAGCTTTAACCAATTTTTCAGAAATTAAAAAGAGGGTTGCAAAATTACTAGAAATGAGAGAAAAGAAAGAAAAGGGAGATTTTGAAAAATACACAAAGAAAGAAAAACTATTAATCAACAAAGAAATGGAGGATATGACCAAGAATTTTCAGGGATTAACTGGAATTTCTAAAACCCCAGACGCTGTTGTCGTAGTAGACCCAAAGAAAGAACAAATAGCTGTAACCGAAGCCAAAAAAATTGGTTTACCTATATTTGCTATCCTAAATACAGACTGCAATCTAAAACAAATTGATTACCCTATTGTTGGAAATGACGCATCCATAACAAGTATCAGCTTCTTTTTAAACAAAATTAAAGATGCCTACCAAAAAGGAGCTAGTGGAATTAATAAGTAACTTAATTTAAAAAATATGCCTAAAATAACAGCAGAATTAGTTAAAGAGTTAAGAGACGCAACTGGTGTCTCTGTAATGCAATGTAAAAATGCTTTAGAAGAAGCTGGCGGAGACATGGAAAAAGCATTAATCATTTTAAAAAAAACATCTAGCAATATCGCTTTGAAAAAAGCTGAGAGAAATGCTAAAGATGGAATTGTAGTTGTTAAACAAAAAGATAACCGTGGTCTAATTTTGACTCTACATTCTGAAACAGACTTCGTAGCTAGAAATGAAGATTTCATCAATCTAGCTAACAATTTAGCTGATTTAGCTATAAACGAAGGAGTAGATAAAATGAAAGAGGCTTCCGTAGAAATGATAAACACAATCATTCAGAAAGTTGGAGAAAAAATAGAGCTAGGGAAAATAGAAGAAATAGATGGACAAGTTATTAATAGTTATGTTCACAATAACAAATCTGCTGTAATTGTTTCCCTTAACAAAGGAACAGAAGAATTAGCTAAAGATATTGCTATGCATATCGCAGCTATGAAGCCTGCCTATGTTAAAAAAGAAGATATAAAAGAAGAAGACAAAACCAAAGTTATTGAAGTATTCCAAAAGGAAGTAGAAGAAACTGGCAAGGATGAAGAAATTAAAAAGAAAATGCTTGAAGGTAAAATAAATACATATTTCAAAGAACAAACATTGATGGATCAAATGTTCATCAAAGATCAAAACGTTTCAGTGGAAAAACTTTTGTTAAATAACGGAGGAGAATTTTCTTCCTTTGTTCAAGCTTCCATAATTTAAAATGACTTTAGTTATTATAATTTTTTTGGTATCTATTGCTTTCTTGTTCGGTATGCTCTTTTACCAAGCCTGGGAAATCAAACAAGGAAAGATAGAAAGACCGTCTAAGAATAAAAACTTTCTTCCGGCTCTCTATTTTAGACAAATAGAAAAGATTATGCTATATTGGACCAAGAGAGGAATTCAATGGTTGATACTCGTGACTGTAAAATACTGGACCATATTAGTAGAGGAAAATAAAAAAATAATCAACAAAAAATTCCCTCAAATCAAAACTTTCTTCAAGAAATTAAAACAAAGAAGAAACCATGGTGACTTTATCCATAGAGCTATGATTGAATCTCGGTTTAAAATAAAAAGAGTTAGGGAGAAAGTTAAAAAAGAGTATCAAGATATTGTAGATTAAAAATTATAATAAGCCGCTTTAGCTCAGTTGGTAGAGCAACGCTTTTGTAAAGCGAAGGTCCTCAGTTCAAGTCTGAGAAGCGGCTCATAATAAAAACATCCTTGTTTTGCAAGGATGTTTTTATTATTATAAATCAGATTCTTGTTCTTCCTCTGGAACCAGCATATCTTTTAATTCTGGAACCATTTCCTCTATCTCTTCTATTGTTTTAAATCCATCATAAACTTCCCCATTTATAACCATAGCTGGTAGATTATCAGGAATCTTGTAAATAGCAATCATGGCTTTAATAGCTGAGAGATCTAGATTGTAATCAAAAGAATAGACCCTTAGGTTAGGATATTTTTCTCTTAAGCTCGTTAGAACATAACCTTGTTTGGTACAATCACTACATTCAGTGTTCTTGTAGAAATAAAGAATAAATGTAGATTCCTTTCCACACCTATCGGTTATTTTTTTCATTAACAAATAATCTTTAATCTGAAGAAGAGAATAATATTTTTTTAAACTAACAACTTCTTCGTTGTTGATACCAATATTGTTCTCGCTGTAAGATAGCTTTTCGGCAAGGGAGTTTAATTCGGAAGACAAAACAGTAGAAGAAGAAATATCCTCACAAGATAATTCTTCTAGTAGAGAAAACTGAATTTCTGAAGATTGTAAGTCTAATGAAATTGTATTCTCAATACTCTTAAGTTGAGATATTCTTTTTCGATCAAGAACTCCTGAAAACCACAGGCCAGTTATAAAAATAGCAACGGTTATTAAAAAAACGATAACATATCTCTTCCAATCATTTTGTTTGTTATTCATACAATAATTAAAATTGCTTAAACTTTTCGTTCTTGTGTCCAACTAGATTCCTTAGAAACAACGGAATTCAAAGCAGCCTTAAGCATCCAAAAAGGAGCAATCACACTATAAACTATTAAATAATAAAAAATTGATACAGAAAGTTTAGCTTTATTTTCTGCTAACTTTCTACCTATCAAAAGTGAAGTCAAAATCAATCCATACATAAAGATTGAACTAAAAATTACGGCCTTGGTGTCAAAGAAAAACCAATCAAAATTGAATCCACCAAAGCTAAACAAATTATCAAAACCAACAGTCTGTATTTGAATTATCTTATGATAAACAAAGTTAGATAAATTATAAATAACATTAACAAATAAAAAGATAACTCCCACCACACCTATAATTCCCGAAGGCAAAGTTAACAAACCAACTGTTCCATATTTTTTCTTAAACAATAATCTTTTGTAATCCATCAGGTTTTTAATAAACCCATAGATCCATCTTAATCTCTGTTTGTATAGTTTATGAACAGTATTAGGTGTGATTGTATAAACATAAGCATCAGGACAATGATCTATTTTATAACCATTTTCTTGCATACGAAGAGCAATCTCTTGGTCTTCAGTATTGTGAGCCTTATGATATGGACCTAAATCATCAAAAACTTTTTTTCTAAAAATAGAGAATGGTCCAGGTGTAACATGTATTCCACCCAAAAATCCAAGCATCTTTTTATTATAAATAGACATATGGTATTCAATAGTCTGAGCTTTCTGCAAAAAGTTTTTAGGTTCATAAACTATTATTGAAGGACAAACAGCCATGGTTTCTTTGTCTCTCTCAAAATAGCCAATAATTCTTTTTAGAGCCTGAGGATGAACCAAAGAATCTGAATCCAGGCAACCAAAAAATTCTGAATCTGTTTTTTCTAAAGCTAAATTCAAAGCTGTATGTTTTCCTCCGTTTGGTTTAGTAAAAGCAAAAATGTTTTTCCCATTATGAAATTCTTTAATTATATTCCAGGTATTATCTTTACTTCCATCGTCAATAAGAAAAAGCCTAAGTTTACTCTTAGGATAATCTAGCCCAAGTAAAGATTCAACGGTCTTTGTAATCGTCTTTTCTTCGTTATAACACGGAACAGTAATTGTTACTGTTGGATAATATTTTAATTTTAAATTCTTGGGATTCTTTACTATACTCTTTCTTTTTTCTATATAAGTAACCAAAAAGAAGACTTGTATATAAATAGCCAAAAAGGAAAAAAAGTAAAAAATCGTCTCTATAACTGAACTCATAATAGCCTTAATTATAGCATTATTGGCTATATTTTTCAATGATTTTATTTAATAACTTAAATATGCTATGATTTATCTTGTAATCTTAAAATATTATTAATTTAATTAAACATATTGTCTTAAAGACAATATGTTAAAAAGAAATGGAAATAAACAAACAAAAAATAACCACTCCGATTGCTATCATAATAGCTGGTCTTCTTATAATGATCGCAATTCTAATCACCGGTGGTCTTAAGTATGGTCATAAAGAAGAAGGGCCAAAAACATTATCCGAGGAAGTAGGAGTCACAAAAGAAGACTTAAATAAGTGTATGGAAGAAAAAGATTTGGAGGCATTAGCTAAAAGAATAACAGATAGCGTCTCTAAAGCTATGGTTAATGTTCCTGAAACAGACAGAGGAACTCCATATTCTGTTATCGTTGGAAACAATGGTGTCATGACTGAAATTAGAGGAGCTAAACAACCAGAACAAATAAAAGAATTAATTACTGAAGTTTTAAGTGGTGAAGTAAAAAATCCATACACTGGAGATTTAGTAATTTCAGAAGATGGAGACAGAATTAATGGGAACCCAGGAGCTCCAGTTAAAATAATTACCTACTCTGATTTGGAATGTCCTTATTGCTCTCTTCTAAATGGTTACTTAAAACAAATAGTTGAAGAATCTGATGGCCAAGTTGCTTCAGTCTTTAGACACTGGCCAATACATCAAAACTCATTTACCAAACTTGTAGCTGCTGAATGTGTTGGTGATTTATTAGGAAACGAAGCATATTTCAAATACGTTGATTTAGTCTTTGGTCTAATGAATGAAGAAGAAGAAAATTCCGTAGAAAGCATACTTTAATACTAAAAAAGCCTTACAAAATAAGGCTTTTTTAGTATCTATTAAATGAAGTAATTCTTTAAACGATTTATCTTTTCATTGTTACGTAGCTTCTCATGAACCTTAGCTTCAATTTGTCTAATTCTTTCTCTAGTTACACCGAAGTCTTGTCCAACCTCTTCAAGAGTATGCTGAACTCCATCATTTAGTCCATATCTTAATTCTAAAATCTTTCTTTCTTTTGGATTTAATGTTTCCAACACTTCTCTTATCTGATCAGATAATATTCTTCTAGCCGCTTCTTGATCTGGTCTTAGTATTTTATCATCTGGGATAAACTCCCCTCTTGTAGATTTCTCTTCATCATCACCAAGTGGTTGTTCCAAAGAAACTGTATCTTGATTTATCTGCTCGATAACATTTATCTTTTCTACATCTAAATTCATTTCAGTTGCTATCTCTTCTACTAGTGGTTCCCTTCCCAAGTCTTGAGAAAGTCTTCTAACTACTTGTTTGTATTTTGAAATTGTCTCCACCATGTGAACCGGAATACGAATAGTTCTTGATTGATCTGCCAAAGCTCTTGTAATAGATTGTCTAATCCACCAAGTGGCATAGGTTGAAAATTTATACCCCTTAGTTCCATCAAATTTTTCAACGGCCTTAAAGAGACCTAGATTCCCCTCTTGAATTAAATCAAGTAATGTTAAGTCTGAACTTCGTCCTACATATTTTTTAGCAATAGAGACAACCAAACGAAGATTAGCTCTAGCCAAAAGATTTTTAGCTTCAACATCTCCTTTTTCTATCCTATACGCAAGATTCTTTTCCTCACTAGCCGGAATTAAAGGATACTGCCCTATCTCCTTCAAATACATTTGAATAGAATCATATGTTTGTGCATTTCGGCTATATTTCAAAGCTATCTTTTCCTCTTCTCCATCTAAATCCAACAAATTACCTCCTTCAAGAACATCTATCCCAGCTTCAGAAAGCTTTTCATAAAGTTCATCCAAAAACAATATATTTTCTTCTAAATCAGGAAATATTTTAATTATTTCATCGTAGGTTATGAATCCTCTCTTTTTTCCTTTTTCTATTATTAAATTAGACTTCTCTTCTAGCTCATCTGATTTTTTACTAGTCTTAGGGCTAACCACCTTCTCTTCCTTTTTTGCAACTGGTTTTTTCTTTAAGACAACTTTACTTTTCACCTTTTTCTTAGTCTTTGGTTTTTTAGCTAAAACCTTCTTTTTAGCTACAACCTTCTTTTTTGTAACTACTTTTTTAACTTTCTTAACTGGCTTCTTAGTTTCTTTCTTCTTTATTTGTTTTTTTATTTTTTTAACCATAAAATTATTTTTGCCTACGACTTTTAATATTTTCTATTTTTTCGACTATTTTTTGATAATTAATAATATATCCTTCAATTTCTTCTTTGTTTTTTTCTTTTTGATTGATTTTTAATAACAGACTAGAAGCCATATCTTTAAAAATCTCTTCTTCTAAATTAAAAATTATTTCATCTAAATCTTTATCCAATTGACCAGTTTTATCTCCATACCACATTTCTACTTCCAAAGACAAGTTGTCTTTGTATGGTTCATATTTCTGACTTATATCTTTAAAAACCTTTGATCCTATTTCTTCTTCAAATTTTTTAGTACGTTCTTTAATATTATTTGTTAAAGAATCAGAAAAGATTATACCAAACAACCTCTTTTCTAATTCTTCTCGACGAGAAATTTTATTGGATTCTGGTAGATTATTTTTTGTTTCAAAAACTTCACTTGAGCTATTTGCTTTTTCATAGTTTTTATAATCTTCAGTTATAGCTTGTTCAGAAATCCCAGTTTTTCTGTATATTTCATTTATATAGGCATTTCTTTCAATCGAACTATTAATCATTCTTAAAAAAGGAAATATTTTTTCTTTTATCAACCTTCCTCTTTTTCGAAGGTCATCTGTTTCTTCAGCAATTTTATTTAAATGAAAACTAATAACATTGACTGAATTTTTAATTATATTTTTCCACTCATTTTTGTCTTTCAAAATAATGTCAGCTGGATCTTGATCTTTTGTCAAAATAGCTATCTTAACCTGCATATCTAAAGACAAAGCGATAGAAGCAGAACGATTAGCCGCTCTCAACCCAGCCTCATCTCCATCAAAAGCAAATATGATGTTCGGAGACAGTCTCTTTATCAAACCTAAATTATTTATTTTATTTTCATTATCAACCACAGAATCTGTGAAAGCAGTTCCTGAAACTGCTACGGTGTTAGTAAAGCCAGACTGATGAGAAAGGATTAAATCCATCTGTCCTTCAACTATAATACTGTAACCTAAATTCCTAATTGATGTTTTAGCTTTATCTAACCCAAAAAGAACATTTGATTTGCTAAACAAAGGGGTCTCTGGACTATTAAGATATTTGGCATTAACCGCTCCGTCTTCTTTTTGTCCAAATATTCTACCCGAAAAAGCTATGACCCTTCCAGCTGAATCACTAATTGGAAACATTATTCGACTTCTAAAACGATCATAATAATGATCTCCGGATTCTTTTTTCTTTATTAACCCTACAGTTAGGATGTCTTCCGTTTTGTAATTTTTTTGTTTTAGATAATTAAATAAAGAATTCCAAGAATCACTTGCAAACCCTATTCTAAAATTACCTATAGTTTTATCTTCTAACCCCCTGGACAAGAGATAGCTACGAGCTTCAGGTTTTGATTTCAAATTATTCTCGAAGAAGACAGTAGCTTCTTCCATTATTTGATAATAAAGTTCTGTTTTATCTTCTGTTTTGTTTTTGTATTTTGAAAGATCAACCCCTGCTCTCTCAGCTAATATTTTTAAGGATCCAAGAAAATCAACTCCTTCAAACCTTTCAACAAAAGAAAAGATATCTCCTTTAGCATTACAACCAAAACAATAGTATGTTCCACGATCTGGGGAAATAAAGAAAGAGGGTGTTTTTTCATTATGAAAAGGACACTTAGCTTTATAGTTTTTGCCAGCTTTTTCTAATGTAAGATACGATGAAATAACATCGACAATAGATAGTCTTTCTTTAATTTTTTGAACAGATGAATCCATCCTTATTCTTTTTTAAAGCTATTCTAATTATCGGCCCAATTTTCTTCTATTATTTCTTCGTTATTAGTTTGGTTATCTTTCTTCTCAACTCCAAAACCAGTACCTGCAGGAATTAAACCTCCAATGATAACATTTTCTTTCAAACCTCTTAGTTCATCTACTCCACCAGAAACCGCACCACTAATCAAAACTCGGTTTGTGTTTTGGAATGAAGCAGCAGATAGCCAGCTCTTTGTAGTCAAAGCTACTTCTGATATACCTAAGACTATTGTACTACCTTCTGCTTTCTTTCCCCCAACTTTTTCAACTCTTTCATTTTCTTCCTTTAGTTCTACGTTCTCAACAACCTCTCCTGGAGAGAATGTTGTATCCCCTGCATCCTTTATTTTCTTTCTAGAAAACATTTGTCTAATGATAATCTCTAAATGTTTACGAGAAATGGAAGCACTTTGTAGGTCATAAACCTTGTTAACTTCACTAACAATGTAATCCTCAGCCATTTCTTTACCTCCATGTTTAACTATTTCTCTAATATCAGCTGATCCATCTGTCATTATTTCTCCTTTTTTAATACGGTCACCAACTTTAACAAAAATCTGGTGTTTTAGAGGAATAGAGTATTCTACTTCATTTCCATTCTTTCCCCCTACTTTATTATCAACCTTAATATCTGACAAAACTTTTACTATTCTCTCCTTGTTGTTTTCCGAAATATCAACAACCTCTCCATCTGAAACAGAGATAATAGCTGGACTCTTAGGCATTCTTCTTTCAAATATTTCTTCAACTCTAGGAAGACCAGTCGTGATGTCAACGTTTGCAACTCCTCCAGCGTGGAATGTTCTCAATGTTAACTGTGTTCCAGGTTCTCCAATAGCCTGAGCTGCAATTATTCCAACTGCTTGACCTATTTCAATTAATTGATTACGTCCTAGGTCTAGACCATAACATTTCTGACACAAGCCATGAGCTGTCTCACAAGCTAGTGGTGTTCTAACAACAGCTTCAGTAACTCCTGCTTTTTCTATGAGAATAGAATCTTCTTTGTTAATTAAGTCTCCTTTTTTGAATATGACCTTTCCTTCTTTGTCTTTCAAGTCTTCAGCCAAGACACGTCCGAATATATATTTAGCAAAAGCTCCATCAACAGCTACAATCTTCTTTCCTTTTTTAGTTCCACAATCTTCTTCGGTAACAACAACATCTTGAGCAACATCAACTAGACGACGGGTTAAGTATCCAGCCTTAGCGGTATTTAAAGCCGTGTCAGCTGTTCCTTTTCTGGCTCCGTGAGTTGTAACGAAATATTCAAGAGGGGTCAAACCTTCTATATATGAAGGGATGATAGGAAAATCCAATTGCTCTCCAGCCGTGTTTGTAATGATACCTTTCATTCCACACATTTGAGCTAACTGACTCATGTTTCCTCTAGCTCCAGAATCAATCAAGTTTCTAGCAGATCCATCTTCTTCCAAAGAGGCAGGGATAGCTTTTTCTATTTCCTTTCTGGCATGTTCCCAAATTTCTATTATCTTTTGTCTCTTTTCATCATCAGACAATAAACCTTCTTCGTATTGATTTTTAACTTCCTTTTCTTGTTTCTTGTGTTGTTCGACAATATCTTTCTTTTCCTTAGGAACAGATACATTGTCTATAGACCAAGTTACTCCTGAATATGTTGAATATCGGAAACCGAAATCTTTTATTTTATCCAAAATAGCTGGGGTTAAATCTATTCCATATCTAGCAATTAATTCCTCCACCAAAAGAGTCATTCTTTTAACGGTAATTTCTTCTCCAACATATTTGAAATCATCAGGGAAAATACTGTTGAAAAATAACTTTCCAACTGTTGTTTCAAATGGTTCTGTTCCAAATATTTTGTATCTCTTACTGTCTCCTCCATAGACTTTAATTTTAGATCGAAGAGAAATAATTCCTAAATCAAAAGCTGTAATGGCTTGGTTAGGAGAAGCAAAAACCATTCCCTCTCCTTTTTGTCCGGAAACAGATTTAGTCATCCAGTAGCAACCCAAAACAATATCTAGTTTAGGATAGACAATTGGAGAACCATTTTGTGGGTTAAGCAAGTTCTTGTTTGAAGCTATATAGTCTCTAGATTCTGATTGTGCTTTTTCTGACAAAGGTAGATAAACAGCCATCTGGTCTCCATCGAAGTCAGCGTTAAATCCAACACAGATAAGAGGATGAATTTGAATAGCATTTCCTTCTACCAAAACTGGATTAAAGGCTTGTATTCCCAAACGGTGCAAAGTAGGGGCACGGTTTAATAGGACATATTTACCTTGAATAACTTCTTCAAGAATTGCCCATACCTCTGGTACTCCATCTTCTATCAATCTATTAGCTCCTCTAATGTTAAAAGCTAATTCCGTTTCTAATATTTTGGAAATAACAAAAGGTCTAAATAATTCCAAAGCCATATGTTTTGGCAAACCACATTCATTTAATTTCAACTTTGGTCCGATAACAATAACAGAACGTCCTGAATAGTCTACACGTTTACCAAGCAAATTCTGACGGAATAAACCTTGTTTAGATTTTAAGTTATCTGACAATGATTTAAGAGCTCTCTTTTGTGAAGAAGAAACAGCCTGAGAATCATTTTGTTTAGCAATTGAGTTGTCTATTAAAGCATCAACAGCTTCTTGTAATATTCTTTTTTCGTTTCTTAAAATAACATCAGGTGCTCCTATCTCTATCAATTTCTTCAAACGATTATTTCTGTTTATGACTCTTCTGTATAAATCATTTAAATCAGAAGTAGCATGTCTTCCCCCATCAAGAGCCACCATTGGTCTTAATGCTGGAGGAATAACCGGAATAGCTGACAAGAACATCCACTCAGGTCTAATTTCTGATCTTTGCATAGATCTAACTAGGGATAGCTTCTTTTCTAACTTTTCTCTTTCAACGCTTGAGCATTTTTCCACTTGTTCTTCTGTTTCTTTAATAACCTTGTCTAAGTCCATTGCTTTAAAAATAGAGAAAATGGCCTCAGCTCCAATATTAGCTTCAAAACAACTTCCGTATTTCAAACCAAAGTGATGATAGGCTATTTCATTTAGAACTTTTCCTGGAACAATTTCACTTATTTCTTTCTTTGCATTGTTAAGAAGTTCTTTTAGTTTCTCTTTATCTTCTTCTTTCTCTGTAATTTTTATCTTAGACTTAAATTCACTTTCTAAGTTCTTAATGATGGTTTCTTTTTCTTCAGGATAGACTTTGGTTATTATATAACCAGCAAAATATATAACCTTTTCAAGATCACTTATAGAGATATTAAGTAATATGGACATTCTAGAAGGAACCCCTCTCAAGAACCAAATGTGAGCAACCGGGCTAGCTAATTCTATGTGTCCCATTCTTTCTCGTCTAACTATAGAGCGAGTAACTTGAACTCCACATTTTTCACAAATAATATCTTTATATCTAATTCTTCTGTATTTTCCGCAATAACATTCGTAGTCTTTTTCTGGTCCGAATATTCTTTCGTCAAACAATCCATTTCTCTCTGAACGACCAGTTCTGTAGTTTATGGTCTCAGGTTTGGTAACTTCTCCAAATGACCACTCTCTAATAGCCTCAGGTGAAGCAAGCTTGAGAGAGATGGCATCAAAATTTGTTGTATCAAATGTTTTCATAATGTTTTAGCTACTTAAGATTTTAATTATTTTTAGACTTTTTAATTAATTCAACATCTAATGCCAACCCCCTTAGATAGCTTAGTAAAACATTAAATGAAGCTGGTATATTAGGTTCTCCTATTGGATTGCCTTTTATAATGGCGTCAAAAGTCTGAGAACGACCTGTTATATCGTCAGACTTAACAGTTAACATCTCTCTAAGAGTATATGCAGCTCCGTGACCTTCAAGAGCCCAGACCTCCATTTCTCCGAATCTCTGTCCTCCTCCTTGAGCTTTACCTCCTAATGGTTGCTGTGTAATCAAAGAGTATGGTCCAATTGATCTCATGTGTAATTTATCTTCAACCATGTGGTGAAGTTTAAGCAGATACATATATCCAACTGCTATGTCTTGTTCAAATGGTTCTCCTGTTCTTCCATCATAAAGAGTGACTTTACCATTCTTAGGCATTCCTGATTTTTCCAATTCAGCTTGTATTTCTGGAATAGTAGCTGAAGAAAATGGAGGAACTATAGCTTGATAATTCAATGTATGAGCGGCATAACCAAGATGCATTTCCAAAATCTGTCCTAGGTTCATACGAGAAGGAACTCCAAGTGGAGTCAAAATTATATCAATTGGTGTTCCATCAGCCATGAATGGCATTTCTTCTTCTGGCAAGATTGTTGAAATAACTCCCTTGTTTCCATGACGACCTGAAAGTTTGTCTCCAACTGATATGTTTCTTAATTGAGCAACTTCAACTATTATTCTTTTGATTATTCCTGACTCTAGGTTATATCCAGACTCTCTAGAAAAGACTTTAACTCCGATAACCCTTCCTTGTTTTCCGTGTTCCAATCGAAGAGATGTATCTTTAACATCTCTAGCTTTTTCAGTAAAGATGGAACGCAAAAGTCTTTCTTCTGGAGTTAATTCTGTTTCTCCTTTTGGAGTAATCTTTCCAACCAAAATATCATTTTCTTTAACTTCAGCTCCAACTACAATAATTCCATCTTCATCCAAATCTTTTAATTTATTTTCTCCAACGTTAGGAATATCTCTAGTAGTTATTTCTGGTCCAAGTTTTGTATCCCTAACATTACAAATAAATTCGGTAACATAAATACTTGTAAATTTACTCTGTTTAACTAATCTTTCTGATAGAATAATAGCATCCTCGTAGTTAGCTCCATTCCAAGACAAGAAACCAACTAAAACGTTTTGTCCTAGAGCTATTTGTCCATCTGCTGTTGTGCTTGTATCAGCCAAAAGATCTCCCTTCTTTACTTTATCTCCCAAGTTAACACTTGGTCTTTGATGTAAAATGGAGAAGTTGTTTGTTCTAGAGAAATTAATTAATTCATAATTGTGTTCTTTGCCTTTGTCGTCTTTAACTACAATCTTTTTAGCATCAACATAGGAAACAACCCCATTAACTTCTGAGACGACTAATCGTCCAGAATCTCGAGCTGCTAATTCTTCTATTCCGGTAGCAACAAGTGGTACTTCAGGAGAAACACAAGGCAATGCTTGTTTCTGCATGTTTGATCCCATCAGTGTTCTGTGAGCATCATCGTGTTCCAAGAATGGAATCATTGAGGTAGCCAAAGAAAAAGCTTGGTTAGTAACTACATCAATTAAATCAACTTCTTTCTTGTTTATTATTCCTGGAACTGTTTTAACCCTAGCTTCTACTTCTTCATCTAAAATATTTCCATTCTCATCTGTTCTAACTCCAGCATGAGTAATGTTGTACTTTTCTTCTTCTAGAGCATTTAAGTAGACAACTTCACCAGTAATTTTTCCATTTTTAACCTTAACGTAAGGAGTTTCTATAATACCGAATTCATTTATTTTTGCATAAGTTGCAAGGTGTAAAATCAATCCAATGTTTGGTCCTTCTGGAGTATGTATAGGACAAACTCTTCCATAGTGAGAAGTATGGACATCACGAACTTCCAATCCAGCTCTTTCTCTAGTTAAACCTTCTGGACCTAAAGCAGACAATGTTCTTAGGTGCTCTATTTCAGCCATGACATTCTCTTGGTTCATGAACTGAGAAAGTTGGTTAGTGGTAAAAAATTCTTTAACTCTAGCTTGTAATGGCCTTTGGTTGATTATTTGAATAGGTAAAGAAGTTCCTGTGTCTATAGTAGACATATGGTTTTGTATGTTTCTCTTAATTTGAGACATACCTGTGCGGAATTTCTTTTGCAACATTTCTCCAACATATCTAACTCGACGTTGACCTAAGTGGTCAATGTCATCAGCTTGAGCTTCAGGATTACTATTTAAAGTAACTATATTTTTTATAATAGTTACTAAATCTTCTGAAGAGATGGTTCTTCTTTCTAGCTCCTTATCATCCATCTTTTTATCAAACCTCTTGTTAAAACGAAATCTTCCAACTGGGGAGATATCATATCTTTCAGCTGAGAATAGAGAACTTATAAATTCCTTAGCACCTTCTGGGGTTGCTAAGTCTCCATCTCTTAAACGCTTATATATTTCGATAAATGAGTCTTCAGCTGTTTTTGATAGGTCTTTCTCTAGAGTCTTTTTAATAACTTCTTCTGTCTGATCGTCACCCTTAAAGGCTTTTATAATATCTTCTTCCTTCTCTAATCCCAAGACTCTCAAAAATGAAGTTACAGCAAACTTTCTTTTTTTATCAATTCTTACATAAACAGCTCCATCAGAATCTGACTCTATTTCAATCCAAACCCCTCTAGCTGGAATTATCTTAGCTCCAAAATATCTTTTATTTTTAATTTCTTGTTCGGTAAAGAAAACTCCATAACTTCTGGATAGTTGAGGAACGATAACTCTTTCAACTCCATTAATTATGAAAGTTCCATGTTTTGTCATTAATGGAATGTCTGACATAAAAATCTCTTGCTCTTTTGTGGTACCAAGAGATTTATTCAATAGTTTAACTCTTGCAGTTAAACTTCCTTCATATGTTAATTTATCTTCTTTAGCTTTTTCTTCACTGCACTTTGGTTCAGACAAAGTAAAAGAAGTGAAATCTAGTTGGAATTTTTTCTCGTAATAATCTTGAATGGGTGAAAATTCTTTAAAAACTTCCTTTAATCCTTCTTCAACAAACCAACTAAAAGAAATTAATTGGTTTTCTATTAAATTTGGAAACGGAATGAGTGGTTTTTTGTATTTACTAAAATACTTTTTCTCTAGTGTGGTATTTTTTTTCATAAAAATTATTATAACCAACAAGATACCATAGAAATATAAATACCAATAGATAGAGTTATGGAATTTATATTAGCTTATATTATTGATTATAGAAAACAAAAAAACTAAGGTTTATTCCTTATCTAATAAAATAATAATGCTAAATTTCGTTATTTTTAAACACGAGTTTTAGTTAAAAGACTAGTGATTGATTATCCATAACTCAATCTTTCAATCTGGGCAGAAGTATATACCTCGAAAACCCTTTTGTCAACAAGAGTTTTCCACAATCAACATCTATTATTCTCCTATTCTACACCAGATTGAAATCAAAGTAAATTACTCTAAAGAGTGAAGAATTAGCCCACTCCTTAGCTTTGGCTCAAACCATGTAGATTTTGGTGGCATTATGTTTCCACTGTCAGCTATGGCCATTAATTGATCCATAGAAACGGGATAAAGGGCAAAAGCCACCTTCATTTCTCCGCTATCTACTCTTTGTTTTAACTCTCCTAAACCTCTAATTCCACCAACAAAATCAATTCTGTCGCTTCTTCTTAGATCAACAATATTAAATATTGGAGTTAAAACTTGTTCAGTTAAAATAGTTACATCCAAAACCCCGATTGGATCACTATCATTATATGTTCCCTCTTTGGCAATCAAAGAATACCAAATTCCATCTAAATACATTGAAAAATTATGCAAACTGTTTGGTTTGTATATTTCACTTCCCTTTTCTTCTATGACAAAGGAATTAGATAGTTTTTCTATTATTTCTTCTTTACTAAATCCATTTAAATCTTTAATCAATCTATTGTAGTCTATAATTGTTAACTGGCTGGCTGGAAAATTAACAGACAAGAAAAAATTATATTCCTCATTACCTGTGTGGTTTTCATTATTTGCTTTTTTCTCAGCTCCGACTAAAGCAGCAGCGGCTGTTCTGTGATGTCCATCTGCCACATATAGATAATCAATATCATTTTTAAATATCTCTTCTATTCTTTTTATTTTGTCTTCCTCATCTATTATCCAAACACTGTGTCCAACCCCATCTTCTGAGACAAAATCATAAATTGGATTTTCAGAAATTTTTTCTTTAATTATAGAATCAAGTTCTGCATTGTCTTTGTAAGCGAAAAAGACAGGCTCAGCATTAAAGTTTGTATTTCTGACATGGTTTTTCCTATCTTCCTCTTTGTCTGCTCTGGTTAGTTCGTGTTTTTTGATAACATTATTTAAATAATCTTCTACACTAGCTCCACCAACTATTCCATATTGAGTTTTACCATTCATAGTTTGAGCATATATATAGTAACAAGGCTTATTCTCTTCAAAAAGATAACCGCCTTCTATCAGCTTTCCTAGATTTTCTTTGGCTTTGTCATAAACTACTTGTGAATGTAAATCAACATCTTCGGGTAAATCTATTTCCGGCTTAATAACGTGATAGAAAGATAACAAATTATCCCCTGCTTCGTTTTTAGCTTCCTTACTATTTAATACATCATATGGTCTAGATGCAATCTTTTTAGCTGTGTCGTTATCTTTAGGACGAAATCCTTTAAATGGTTTAAGTGTTGGCATGTTTTTTAAAAAAATTAATTATTATTAATCAAGTTTATGACTTAAAATATTTTCCGTCAACTTTTACTCCCCTTCCATTCTTCTATCTTTTTGTGGTCTCCAGAAAGTAGGACATTGGGAACTTTGTATTTTTTACCTTTATATTCTAAAACTTCAGGTCTGGTATAAACAAGATCAGTTGAAACTCTTTCTTCCTCTCTGGAATCAAAATTACCCAAAACTCCTTTGATTTGTCTTGAGACACTATCAATTAAAACCATGGCTGGTATTTCACCTCCAGTTAAAACATAGTCTCCAATGGAATATTTTTTAGTTTTAAGTATTTTATCAACCCGAGCATCTATTCCCTCATAACGACCACAGATTAAAACAACATTGTTGTATTTTTTAGAAATATTTTTGGCAACAGTGGTGGTAAATTTCTCAGCTCGAGGATTAAAATTAATAATTAAAAATTTACCTTTCTTTTTTGTAACAGATTCTACGGCTTTAATTATTGGTTCAGCCATCATAACCATACCAGGACCACCAGAATATGGTCTTTCATCAACTTGAGCTGAAATGTTTCCGTCAGGCCATTTCTTTTTATACTTGCCAGTAACAAATTTTCTTGGATTTACAAACTTAACATTGATAACCTTGTTTTTAATTGCCCGGCCTAAAATAGATTCTTTTAGATAAGAATCAAACATTTCTGGAAAAAGTGTAATAACATAAAAATTCATATTGAGTATTATAGCTGATCTTTAAGATTTAACGAATAAGCTAGCGTCTTCTAAAACTTTCTTAAAGTCTTTGTTTTTTAACCAACTTTCTTCTATCGTTTGTCTTAATTCTTCATGCCCTGGATGCCCAACATCAGTGAAAAATCTAATATCGTCAAGCTCTAAATTTAAAATCACAGTTACCGCTTCTTTTACATCATAGATTTGTTTATCATCCAAACCCAAATCTTCTTTACAATATTGCCAATAGTATTTAACGAAGAATAAATGCATTATTTCATGCATGGCGGTACCAATAGCCCTTGCTGGACAATCAAAGTCACAAGCAAACCATGGTCTTTCTTCTTTAAAAAGATACCCATGAATAAATGGAGCGGTTGATAGAATTCCATAAACCTTATCAAGCGGGAATTTATTTTGATGGATAGATTCCATTTTGCTTAAATACTGATCTTCAACCAAAGCCCACATTTCATTTGTTTGTTTTATCAAAAGTTCCCTAAATTTAGAAAAAGAGTCACTATAAAACTTTTTTGTTTCATTTTCAAATTCTATTCTTTGGTTTTCTTTGTCTAATTGTCCTAATTTATTAAAATAAAGACTTGCACTTTTAGGTAAATTCCAAACTTTAGATTTTCTTACCCCTACCCTATGGTTTTCAAAATCTAGATCTTTGTCTATAATAAACTCAACTTTTTTAGTATTCATGTTTAAATTATATCAAAAATATGAAGTTTTGGGCATAAAGAAAAACCTAGACAATGTCTAGGTTTTTCTTTATTAGAAATTAAATTCCTTTTAAGTCTTCAAGCGCATCGTCTACCATCTTTGATGATTCTGATTCACTTGCTCTTGGAGCAGAATATGATTGCTCATCTCTTCCTCCTTCTGGTTCATTTATTTTCAAATTAACGCGAGCATTATTTTTCATACCGATAACACGAAGAAGAGTTCGGATAGCTTTTGCAGTATTACCTTGTCTTCCTATGATCTTACCCATGTCTGCTCTATTAACGGTCATTGTTATAAGGACTCCCATTTCATCAACCGTTCGGTCGATTTTGACATCGTTTGGATTATCAACCAATGCCTTAACTATATATTCTAAAAATGCTTTGTCGTCTGTCATAATAATATAATAGCGTTACTCTTAATTTCGGTAGTGTATCGACTACAAACTACTCTTATTGATTGTATCATAAAATTAAAAATTCTTGCAATATAAATAACCCCCTTATTTTAGGGGGTTATTTATATTATTTCTTAGAATCTTTTCTTTTTGTTGTTGGAGCTTTCTTGGGTAAAACATTTCTCTTTTTAGCTTCTATTATTTTTTTGTCTACCAAGAAATTGTGAACTGTATCAGTGACTTGAGCCCCTACCCCCATCCAGTGTTTAATTCTATCTTCTTTTACAATAACTTCTCCTTTCTTTAAATCATAAGAACCTAGAATTTCTTTAAATTTTCCACTTTTAGTGGAATTTTTTGAATCTGTTAAAACGACCCGAAAAGCTGGATTATTTTTACGCCCTGTTCTTTGTAATCTTATTTTTAACATGTAAAGAATCTTACCATAAAGATTCCAATACCGCAAGATGTCAATCTTCTAATCTTTTTTTTGATATACTTAACAAAACATCCATGTTGTCACTAACTGACAACTTGTTTTTCTTTTCAAAATCACACTTTAAACAACGGTGAGTTACTACATATTCCTCAAACCCTACTGGACTTTAATAAGTCTTTGCACTAGCTCTTTTAAATCAGCCATTTTGCTTTTAATTTCTTCTATATCCCACTTAGAAGCTAAAACCGAAGTTAGTTTTTGGATGTCTTCATTGTTTAACACACTTAAAATTATACAAGGCTAAGCTATAATAGGCAAAAAAGACACGTAACTATAAAATATAGATTATTTTAGGCTTTTTATAAAAAGACGTTCTTCTTCTGCACGAAGATTTCTTAAACCGATTTTAAACAAATGGTTTTTCATTTTTTACACCTCCTTTTAAAGAACTAAGCCTAACTTTATTATCATACAGCTTCCCCTTCTTGTCAAATAACCCTAGCAAAACTAAGCACCCTTAGAATACAATCCAATGTAAGCTTTTTCCTTTGAAAAATATTTATTAGCAATCCTAATTATATCCTTATTTGAAACCTTCATAATTTTATTAATCAAATCTATTCCGGTTTCTCCATTTTTAGATAAAACTTCTAAATAATAATTATCATTAATCCAATCCTCTGAAGTTTGTAATTTTCTTTTAATTGATTTATATATTTTATCTTTAATAAAAGACAACTCTTCTTGTGTCACTCCATTTTTTCTTATCTTCTCTACTTCTAAAAGAATAGTTCTTATTACTTCTTCTGCATTATATTGATTAGTTGTAGTTCTAAAGAAAAATCCCCCTGCGTCTTGGTAAGCATTATAACCAGAAGAAATTGAATATATTAAACCTTTATCATTTCTCAATTTTTTATTTAATCTTGAGGCTCGTGTTCCTGCTAAAACAAACGCTATTATTTCTAATTCCAAACTATAATTAAAACGGGAGCCAACTCTAAAACCAACCGTAATAATAGATTGATTAGACAATACGTTTTTTACAAAAACCCTTTCTCCCTTTGTTGGTATTGGACAGGTTGTTTTACTTATTTTATTTTCTCCTTCGTTTTTGAATTTTATCTTTTGTTCAATTTTTTTAATCAATTCATCTATTTTAATGTCTCCAGATGCAATAATAGTACAGTTTTGTGGTGTAATATTTTTGTTATAAAAATCAATAGTATCCTTAAGCTTTATATTCTTAAGACCTTCTTCGGTGCCCCACGCACCTCTTTCCAGAGGGGTTCCTTTATAAAAAGTATCTAAAAATATTTCATTAAAAAATTCTGAGGGTGAATTTTTTAAATTACCAATTTCGTTGAATATTGAACCTCTCTCTGCTAAAAAATTTTTTTGATTAAAAATAGTATTATTAATTACTTCATTAAAAAAATTAATTAAAACATCTACATCCAAAATATCACCAATACACCCATTGATATTTATAAAATTATTGTTAGTGGACAAAGAAAAAGAACCTCCATATCTTTCTAAAAACATTGTCAACTTGTCTTTTGACTCAAATTTTTTTGTCTTAGAGACTAATAGATGCTCAACCAGATGGGCCAAACCTTCTTTACCCTGTGGTTCAAAGCGTGATCCAGCCAAAAAGCAGGCTCTCATAAATAGAGGTGAATTTTTCTTTTCATACAAGACTACACGACAACCATTTTTTAGTATTCTTTCTTCCCTTTTTACACCAAAATCTTTTAATGTGAGATTTTTGTTTTTCATTTACTTTTTAATTATAACACATATCTCTAAAACAAGACGATTTAGTTTTTATATTTGCTAGTTAAGTAATACAATTTAAAGCAAGAAATGAAAAGGAAATTCTATATAATTCCAGGTTGGAATGAGACATGTAAAAGAAAACAATATCAATCTTTAGCTAAAGCTGTTCGAGATGTAGGTTTTGATGTTATTTTTAAGAATGTTGACTGGAACAAAAACATATCTAAACAAACTTTCAAGGTAGAAAAAGATTCTATTGTTTTTGGTTTTTCTATGGGTGCATTGTTAGCTAGATTAATAGCCCAAGAAAACAAGTGCGCTTTAGCTATTTTTGCATCTATGACCCCACTTAGACATTTCAAAGGTGGAGAACAAGAAAAAATACTTGCGGAGGTTATAGGGAAAAGATGCTTAAATGATATTAAAAAGAATTTAAAACCAAAATTAAAATCTCCAGGTATTTTAATTTATGGAGACAAAGAAAATGAGAGAGCAGACTTTTTAATAAAAGATACAGGTCATGAAATTTCAAAAAATTACATAGATAAGATTATAGAAATGATCATCTCTATTTAATTTTATTGTTCAAAACGAGAAGTTGTTCTTTTGTTAGATTTTGCTCAATTATTTTAACACACCGCTTTAGTTCATTTTTAATCTCTCCTTTTTTGATTTCTTCAATTGAATCAATCATCCCATTGGGAATATATAAATATTTGGGATAGATATCAGGGGGATAATTAAATTTTGTTGTGGTATTTATTGTTATAGGGTTTATTACAATAATACAGTTATTATCTTTTTGATAGACAAAACCAAATGTTATCATCTTAGAAACCGAATTACGAATATTTCCATGCTTGTAGAAATATGCATCATTCCAAGTCACTTTAATAAAATTATTTTTTGTCATAAAAATTCATTTTTTTAAAATTTATTATTGACCCTATAGGAATTATAAAACCATCTATTGGCTGAATAACTTTCTTCCCTTTTACATAATAGCTATTCACCGATAAATTTATATATTCTTTGTTCTCATCTATAACAAAGCCACAGGTTAACTGAGGAGGAGGTACAGAACTCAAGACTTTTTTGTCGTTTGTATAGGCGGCATCGTTCCACAATATACATACACATGGGTTCTTGTTCATACTTTTACATTATAAAATAAATAAAAACAATACTCAATCGAGGATTAAGTATTGTAATGATTTTTCCACAAAAAATTAATTATTTTTTGTGTTCAGCCCTTTCGGGGAGTTCCCCCGACTTCTGAGCATCTTCTCTTGCTTGATGCCAAGCCTCGCTAACTTCTTTGGGGGAAGAGTCTGTGTCTTTGGCTGCATCTTTCTCGTTATAAGCAGACATAACAATAAAGTATTAAGTATTTGAGATATTGATAGGAATCTCATATAACCTAAGGTTAAAATATGTCAAATAAAAGAGGTAACAATAATTATAAGCATCAATTCACCCCTGAAGTTAAGCAAAAGTCTTTTCTCGACCAATCTTGTGATATTATTAAATTGTATTATTAACTAATTATTATTCTGATGAAAGGGAAAATATACTATATCCCAGGTTTGGGAGAAACCAAAAATTTTAAATATTCAAAAAAGATAATTGAATCTCTAGAAAGAAATGGAGAGGTTATTCCAATTAAATACATTTCTAAGAAAGGAACTACTCCTAGAAGAAATATAAAAATGATTATGGAACAAATAAAAAGACCAACAAAAAATGACATTTTGATTGGTTTCTCTATGGGTGCCGTATTTGCCTATATATTAAATACTAAAATAAAATTTAAAAAAGTTATAATCTGTTCAATTCCAGCTATATTAGAAAATGATTTAGATAAGTTCTCTAAAAAAGAAGTTTCTAAAATATTTAGTTCAATAGAAATTAAAGAATTTAGTCAAATAAAATACACAAAACCTAAAAACTTAACTATTTTTATTTGTGGAGACAAAGAAAACAAAGAAACGATAGAAAAATCAAAGTGTTTAGCAAAAAAATTTAAATGTAAATCCGTTGTTATTAAAAATGCAAAGCATGAACTTGGTGAGAAGTATGTAAGAGTAGTATCAGATTTAACAAAGTTGGAAATATAATAGCCGTTTAGCTTACGCTAAACGGCTTTATATTAAAGAGCTAAGGAGAAAACTACGATGACGGGTTCATATAAACCGACTCAAGCTGACATGGAAGGCCATCAACGTAAGGAGTAGTTTTTCTTACGATAAGTTTGTTCTCATCTACTTGAATAATATCAAGTATTTCAGGAACAATCTTTCCAATGATTATTTGTTTTTTGTCTTTATCCAAAAACCAAACATTCTCACCAATCAGTTTTCCATCTTTCGTATACACTTCATATTTTCCGCCCGGATTAAACTTACACAAATTTGTTTTTTGCTCTTCTAGAAGATCGAAGGTGGCTAAAAGCGTATCTCCTCTCCAAGCCTTCAAGGAAATTTGTTTCCACCCATGAGAAGCAACCAACCCCAGCAGAGATTTGGACCAATGCCCAACTTTGACCTCTAATTCCTTTTCAGAAACCAAGGTTATATTCTTTGCCTTAAAAACAAAGATTGTGTCGTTATAAAGACCGACACGAAGAGCGCTTTCTAGCGCTGAAGCTTGTTTCTCACCATTTACCCAAAGATATTTGGCGTTAGAAGTCTTCACTTCGAGCATTATTGTATCTCCCCAAGGAATTACTCCATTAGGGGTTACGGTAAGCTCGATCTGAGGCTTAAGCTCAGGCTCTACCACGATTGGTGGTATAGGAACTTTTTTGCAACCCACTAATTGGGTGCCTAATACTATTATCATCCCGACTAATAGTATCAGGTTTTCCTTTTTTGTTTTCATTTTTAATTTTCTCTATTTCAACTTAAGTATAATATATTTTTGAATAAAAGTCAATAGCTATTCACAATATACGATATATTTGGTAGTAATACTTGGTTTAAATATTTTTCCCGACCTATTGTTTAATTCTACAGTCTCTTCATTAGATACAACCCCATTTTCCATTTCAGTTAATTTACAACTTGAAGCGTTTGTGGATTCCCAAGTGATAATGGCCTCTTCCCCCGCATTTATAGTTATATCGCCACTAGAACCATTAGCATAAATAGTAACTTCTGGAACCATTACTACCGCCTTAGTAAAAGCTACCGTTTGCTCTGCTCCCGCACTGTAAGTGGAATCTCCCGAAACACCACTTCCGTAACCAGGACAGAAGTAGGAAGCAGGACAAGAACTAGTTTCCCAATTGTCTGCAGGGCTACAGTTAGTGTTTGCTGGCAAACCTCCAGAACAATAAAGGGTACCAGAAGAAGAAATAGTGGAACCTGAAAGAGAAACCTGACCACTACCTGTTATTGTGTAAGGCATATTATAACCACAACCATCTGCCCCCCAATTAACATAGATATCTTCCGCTGGGGTAATACTTATATTTGTTCTTTGGTTTCCCCAAACATTATCACATGGCATTGGAGTTATATCTGATTCAAAACCTAAATCCACATCACATCTTAATCCTGAAGGTTCAACCGAATAACAATCAATGGCACGATATCCTGGATACGAATCCGAATCTCCTACATAAACATAGTGAAAAGTAGCAGATCCATCGGTGTACGAACTATCTCCAGGGGTTGTTACTTCACCAGTAGCAATTCCATCATCTGTAGTCGTACCACCACCAGATGTTCCACCTTGATCTTCAAAAGGCAAGAACCGATATTGCACTTTCACTGTTTCTTCTACCGCAAATACCTCACCAGCTAAACTAAATAATAGTAAGAAGAAAAATGAGAAGAAAAATAAATATGGGATTTTTTTATTGAATATTTTCATTGTTAGTATTTTCGTTATTTTTTAATTCATCCTTCTTGTTATTTTTTGGTTTTACAAAAAAGATGATAATTCCTGCGACGACAAGAATTATTATTAATATTAAAATGACAACATCTACAATTAAAGATTTATCTATTTTTTTAACCGATTCAAAAACAACATCCTCTTGAGCCAAAACTTCATCTTTTTCATTGCTAATTTCTACTTTAACATTAGGATTATTGCAATCTAATGTTAATTCTTTTTCTAAACTCAAAAAAGTTGTTTTGGGAACAATAGCTTCTGAAAACGAAGGCAAGCAAGATTCTCCTTTTTTATTAAAAACAGAAACGTTCATCTTCAAAGAAACATCTTCTTTGGTTACATAACTCCATAAAACAGACAGGGTCATTTTTTCTCCTTTGTTATAAGAAGTTTTATCTATAGAAACATTTTTAATTTGAACTAAATCTTTCTCTCCAATAGAATACTTGGCTATTACCCTAGCATAAGTCTTTCTTCCTTGATCTAAGGACACCTGGGTTACATAATCACCAGAATTCAAGGTTGCGGGTAAGTTAAAAGAAACCAATTTTTCTTCCCCCGTTAAAATTACAAACTCTTCTTTTTGGTATTTCTGTTCTAATACTTCTCCATAAAGATTACTTTTGTGAGTCTCATAAACTGGGCTTATCTTTACGTCCCCATTTGAACCATTTTTAACCTGACAAGAAAGAATAATATTTTCTGGTTTTTCTAATTTTAGTATGTTATCTATTTTAACTTTATTTTCGCTATTGCTTGAAGGAGAAAGAAAACAGGAGTCTGGAACCAATTCAATCAAGCTAGAGCTATTCTCAAAAACAGCCTCTACGGTGTTTGCAGCTAAAGGAATTCCTTTGTCATTTCCAATCGATAGTCTTATAGTATAGTTTCCATTCAAGCCGATAGGAGCATTATAAGTAACACCTTGGGGCTCTTCTGAGTCAGACTCAATGGTGAAAGGATTAGATACTATATAATTATCTACTATCTTTTGATTAGAATCTAATAGCTCCAAACTTACCCTAGAATTTGCATGAACACCTGTTCCGTTTTTGACGATAAAAGACAAATCCAAAACGTTATCTTTTTGAGAAGCAATCTTTAAGTCGTCAATAAACACAGTAGAAATTGTTACCGACTGGTTACTTGCTTTTTCTTCCCCAAAAACAACCGGCGCCATCACCAACGAAAAAACCATGGCAAGGCTTAAAAGAGAAATTTTTAGTAGTTTCATATTTTTGTTTTAAGTTTAAATAATAATTCTAATATATGCTAAATTATAGCACAAAATAAAATATCAACTAAATTGTTTTGCACACATAGAAATGTGATATAATCAGCAAATGAAAAATGAAAATAATATAGAAGGAATAATCAGTTTGTCCCCTAAGGGCAAAGGAACTGTTCGCTTGAAAAACAGTGATATAGCTATAGAAATTGAACACAATTTCCTTAAAACCGCCTGTCATGGAGACACAGTCTCTGCCTTTGTTTTTCCCCACAAAAAAGATGAACCCTTAAAAGGAGAAGTAACCAAAATTATCCATCGTTCAAAGGTTGGTTTTGCTGGTGTTTTAGAAAAAGAAAGAGAAACATACTTCCTTGTACCCAGCGACCCTAGAATGTATTCGAACATCATAATTCCCAAAGACAAACTAAATGGAGCAAAAACAGGACAAAAGGTTTTTGTCTTAATTACCGAATGGACAAACATGCAAACACCTCCAATCGGAGAAGTTGAGAAGATACTGGGTAAGCCAAACGAAAACAATGCCGAGATGGAAGCTATAGCTCTAGAAAAAGGATTCAATGCCACTTTTCCAAAAGAAATTATTAAAGAAGCTGAAAAAATTAAAAACGACGGAATACAAGAAAAAGATTTAAAAGGAAGACGAGACTTTAGACAAACAACTACTTTTACGATAGATCCGGTAGATGCCAAAGATTTTGATGACGCTATTTCTTTCTCAAAAATATCCAACAATCTATTTGAAGTTGGTATCCACATCGCCGATGTCTCCCACTACCTTAAAATAGGTGGCTTGGTTGATAAAGAAGCAAGGAAAAGAGGTACATCTGTATACTTGGTAGACAGAACAATCCCAATGCTTCCAGAGGAACTATCAAACGATCTTTGTAGTCTAAAACCAAAAGTTGATCGTCTCGCCTTCTCAGCTGTTTTTGAAATGGACAAGGGTGGAGTAGTCCACAGTAAATGGTTTGGGAGAACAGTCATCAATTCCAACAGAAGATTTACCTACGAAGAAGTTGAAAAAATATTAAATGACAAAAAAGGAGATTATTTTTATGAACTTAAAACTCTAAACGACTTAGCTAAAAAATTACAGAAGAAGAGAATAGAAAAAGGAGCTATTATCATAGAACAAAATGAAGTTAAGTTTGAGCTAGATGAAAATGGCTATCCCCTTTCAGTCAAGATAAAAGAAAGAGGTCAATCAAATAAAATGATTGAAGAATTCATGCTCCTAGCTAACAGACTAGTAGCTGAAACAATTTCCAACAAAAAAGAACAAAAAGAAAGTAATGTTTTCCTTTACCGAATCCATGATTCACCAAACAAAGATAAGGTTTCTGATCTTAATTATTTTTTGAAAAAAATTGGCTATAAAATAAACTTAAAGGATGGAAATATTAGAGCCGAAGAAATAAATAATTTAATCAGACAACTAGAAGGACACCCCCTCCAAAACACAATCGGCAGTATAATCATTCGAACAATGGCCAAAGCTAGTTATTCAACTAAAAACATTGGACATTTTGGCTTAGGTTTTAAATTCTATACTCACTTCACTTCCCCCATCAGACGATATCCTGATGTCGTCGTTCACAGATTACTTTTTGAATATTTAGAAAAAAGAAAAATAGACAAAAAACAATGGGATATGTATGAAAAAATTTGTCTTGATGCTTCACAAAGAGAGAAAGAAGCTAACGAAGCAGAAAGAAACTCAATCAAATACAAACAAGTAGAATACATGTCTAGTAAAATAGGAAAAGAATTTGAAGGCACAATCACTGGAGTTACAGAATGGGGTTTGTTTGTTGAAGAGAACGAATCAAAATGTGAAGGACTTATTTCCGTCAGAGATTTAAGTGATGACTATTATATTTTTGACAAAAAAGGCATGTCCATTGTAGGCCAAAAGAAAAAGAAAAAATATACTGTTGGTGATAAAATAAAGTTTAAGGTTAAAGACGCTAATCTAAACAAAAAAACCATAGACTATGAGAAAAAATAATACCCTCTTAATAATTATCTTTACTTCAATAATTGTTATACTGCTTGGATTAATTAGTCTCAAAATTACAAACAAAACAAAAGAAATAGAACAACCAAAAAAACAAGAAGTAGTTA
>CAZQUJ010000005.1:0-32412 GCA_964596605.1 uncultured Candidatus Saccharibacteria bacterium
GGACATCGCCTTCTCAAGGCGGTAATCAGAGTTCGATTCTCTGTAGGGTCACACACAGAGATTTATTAATCTCAAATTCATCTTTAAGCTTAAATGGTATAGACAATTTTGGTGTTCCATTAACTATTTCTGTATAAGTTGGTAATTCATCAAAAACTAGACTAAATAAACCCTTCAAGGCGGGAAGATTCTTTTGTTTTACAAGCATTTCTATTGGGTGTTCCATTAAGTTTTTTACATATCTTACAAAAGAGTGAATATCATTCTCTTGAACCTCTAAACCATTCCTTTCTTTTCTCATGTTTTCAATCTCTAAATGTATTTCTTCAATTTTCTTTTCAAGCTCTTTTCTTATAATCTCATTCTTCGTAGAAGTAAAAGCCTCTATTGCTTGTTTTTTCTCTGCTTCTAATTCAATCACAGACGTTCCAACCCTTACTGAAAATTCTCCAAGCTCCTTTTCTTTCTCTCTATATTTATTTATAAGTGTAGCTTCAAAAGCTTTTAAAAATCCATTATCTTTATATTTTAATTTTGAGATAAATTCAGTTAATTTTTTTTCAAATTCAACTTTATTTATTCCATAATATTTATGATTACGAGCACAGTGATAAGTAGGAATTGATTTATATTTTCCCTTAGGTGAACTACCTAGAAATGGCTTACCACATTCAGGACACAAAACAACAGACTTGTGAGGAAAAACTGGATTATCTTTCATCCTTTTTAATTGATGAATATTATAATCTTTGTGAATTATAATACTTCCATCTTTTTTCTCTTCTATATATATTTTGCCCTTATTAGCCTTATTGAATATATCTATGCTTATTAATCCCTCATATTGAGTTTTAATAGGCATTACGGCCCATTTTTCAGTGTTTACGCCTGCATATATAGGCCTTTGTCTTATCTTTTGTAATTGCTTTACATCTAACTTATTACCACCTTTATTCCCAATAATTTTAGTCTTATTTTTATTCCAAATTTTCTGCTCTAAAGAACGATAACCCATAGCATTTACATAATCAACAACTTCTTTATCTGTATGGGTTATACTCATTTCAAACATTTTTATATAAAATTTTGATCTTATTGGATCTGGAATCTGTATAACTTTTTTCTTGCCCTCTATAAATACTTTTTGATTAAGATATCCATCATTGGCTTGCCTAACCTTATAACCATCTCTTACTAGATTTATTTCAGCACCTATCATTCGTGTTAAAATTTGGTTAACCTCATTTTTCCCTTGTTGTGCTAAAACCAATTCAGATACTTCACTAGGGCGAGTTATACTCCAATCATATTTGACCCCCAAATGTTCCAAGGTATTTTTTTCTGGTTGTATTACACCATTAGAATCAATCAAACCAACATCATACTGAGCTAATTTATTTTTTAAACTTTCGTAACCCAAAGTTCCATTTCTTGTGAATCTATCTATCGCACGAAATATAATAAAATTAACTTTATTGGGATTCTTTTTAACAAATGAAATAATATCTTCAATAACTGGCCTATCATCTTTTCTACCAGAAAATTGCTCTCTAAATACTTCTAAAATATTAGAATTATACCTTTCTGCTATGGTCCTGCAGATTCTTTCTTGATCTTCAATACTTTCGCCCTGTTGGGCTTGTTTTGGAGAACTCACCCTGCAATATATTAAACAATTTTTTCTAATATCTTTTTCCATACAGTTACATTATACCTCAATTTTATTATTTTTAATTTCTTTTAACCACATATTAAAAAGAATCTCAGCCATCTGGTCTTGATTATCTCTTAACTCAATGATTTCTTCTTCAGTTAATTCTTTTGCTTGTTCTCCTAATTTCTTTTTGAACTCTAGTATCCCAATCATATTTTAGTTTCTTTTTAGAGCATTTTTATACTCTTTTTCGCCCTCCTCAGATAGGTTTGTGAGATTCTCTAGATAATCAATTAGTCCTTTTTGTTCACTTTTTAAATATTCATTTTGAGGCATTAGTTTAATAAAATTTCTAACTAATGACTTCCTTGAATACTTCTTACCCTTGATTGCTTCAGCCAAACAAAGATATGATCCATAGTTTTGATTATGAGCTTGGATCTTATTAAAATTTCTTTCTATACTTATCATTGGATTTGAATTAAATTAATAAAACAAAAATCCACTTATGACTTTATAGGTTAACCAGCACGCCGACCTATAAAGTCACAAATGGACTTTATTATTTTTTGCTGGTTAATTATTGCGAGATATTTTTCAGTTTTAATACGAAACAAAAAAACACCCAACTTGGGTGCTCTTTATTATTGTTCCAAAACTAAACTGAAACAACAAAACACCATAAGTATTTTTGTTATTTCGGTTTAATTTTGCACAAATCTACTGACACAGAAACTCTGTTTGTTGTGTTAACGAGACTAACACATCAGTAAGTATTCACAAAATTACAGCGAAAATATAATTAATTTAGTTTTTTACCACCTTGTCATGTGGAGCTATAAACAAATATAACCAACGTAATCAACTACAATATACGAGATCCAAAGAACAATTATTTATATTATAATCCTATTCAAAAAAGAAAGCAAACAACATTTATTTTTTGTAAAAATCATAATTACATTTATTTCCATAAATACGAAATTTTGCAACCAAAATACCAGCAATAACTAAAATTATGCCTATTTTCCAGTTAATGAAAAAATAAATAATTCCTCCAATTATTAAATACCCAGTTATAACACTCAAAAGAGGGTTAGGACCCATTGGAATAACGTGAAATATTGTAGCTACAAAAAATATGATAATTGCAATTTTCCAGTTTATGAAAATAAAAATTATAGCAATTACACATAGTAGATATTTTATTAAGTTAAAAATTTTCATATTATTCTATGTTTAAGACTTCCTAAATTATGGTAATAATTTTGATAATAGTTTAGTCCAAATGCATACAGATAATTCATTTTTTCTATGGTAAACTTCAAAGAATACAGACCTAATATAATCTTTCCTATAAATAGAATCTTTATCCCAATCAATTGAATCTAAATATGTATTTACAAAATTATCAACTATATCTTTTTTATTTTTATCTAGAGCATCAAATACATGGAAAATAACATTTTGTACATATTCAGAAAAACATCCTGTATGCCAAGCTTTTGGTAAATATCTTCCATTTTTTATCTTATTAATCCTTAAACTAATAATTAATTCATTGATAAAATTAAAATATTCTTTAGTTATATTGTTTGATATTTTTTTACAATTTGGGCAAGGTAGATCAACTTTATATGGAATATATAAAGCATTACAACTAGGACAACTATAATCTTTTAATCTTATATGATAGGACATATAGTGATTATAAAGATTTAAACCATTCAAAAATTCTTCTAAAAATAGATTTATTTGTATTAACTAAAGAAGCCTGTGTTGTCGTAATGGCATTTTCTATTACAGGTGATATCTTCTCTTCCTGAATACTATCTTTTTTGGGTTCTTCCTTAGTAATGGGTTTAATAATTTTAGTATTAATTACTGGTTTAACTTCTTCTTTTGTGGATTCTACTACTTTATTAATGATAACTGGTTTAGATTCTAATGTATTTATTCTTTCTTCTAGTTCTTTAATTTTTTGTTTATTTTCTTGCTCTTTAATGTAATCGTCTTTTGCTTCCTTCAAATCTCTTAACCATTGATCATATTGTTCACTACTTGTATCAATATTTAAATTAACCCCTATTTTTTCAAAAAAATCTTTATATTCGGATAAGGTATCATTTCTGTCATCAAAAATTTTCTGCTTTGCTTCAAGCTCTATTTTTTTTCTTTCTTCTTCTGCTTGAGTTACACACTGATTGTATTCATTATCTTTTGAACTAAAGTATCTTACACTACCACTAATATTACAAGCATAACGACATGTATTATTTTGATATATCCCTCCAGAAGATTGACAATATGAAGCATCTGACATCCCTGGTACCCAAAGCACCGCAAAAGTCTTATTTCCTCCGAGAAAGAAACTGCAAATAATTATGACCCAAATAATTTTTTTCATATAGATTTTGTAAAATAATAATTCTATATGGTGAGGTTAAGACGCAAAAATCCCATCACATAGGCGAGGGTTTAAACCCTCCATATCCGTTTCCAGATATGGCCGTTGAAGACAAACCCTATATGACGGGGTTTTTATCTTCAACGGACTTGCGACCATGCCTTAAAGAAATCTCCAAGGGTTAGGTCTTTTTTTATTAAGTTGTGATATTATTATATCATATAATCATTTTTAATATAATCATTATATGACAAAAGTTGTATCAACATGTACTTGCCAGAAATGTAAAAAGATTTATAACGATCAAATTAGACCTTGCCCTTATTGTGGGTATTCACTTCGTAATATCTCTATGGTAATTAGTGAAGAAATTACTGTTAAAGAAAATTTAGATATTAAAAAATTTGGAAATAATATTAAAAAATTTTTATCTCATACAAAAATAGGATGGTTCCTATCAAAAGATAAAGAAAAATATCCTAATGGCGTTAATTTAATTCAAACAGTAGATAGAGAAAATAATCTATACATAAAAAAAGTTTATGAAGATAAAACAAATAAAGAACTAAAGAACCTAGAAGAACCACTAAATAAACATATCCAAATAAATAAAAATCAATGATAAGAAAGTCATATACCAGACATAAAACAAAATGAGCTCTCAAGTAGATTTATACATAAATAAATACAATGTAATTAGCCAAACATCATATGTCATGCCAGAAATGGCAATGATTTTTCGTGAAAATGATAAAAAAGTTTACAAGAGAAAAATTGATGGTGAGTATGAGACTTTTTGTGAATATTCAAATACTGTAAGAAATATAAAAGATAGATTAGAGATTATGGGTTATACAATTGATAATATAAAAAATAATTTTGAAAAAGATATTTTGATAGATATAAAAGAATTAGAAGATATGATTAGCGATTATTCTTTTGATATAAAATCAGATTTACGAAAAGTAAAATTATTAAAAAGGGCTGGTTTTAAAGCATGGCAAAATGCATTTAAATATATACTAGAAAATAAACTCAATATATCTTATTGGACAGAAAGTGAATATAAAAAAGGAACACCAGAATTAGTTAAATATATGCTTAATAATATTGATTACGGAACACTTTATAATTATCCTGGGGGTGATATTTATAGCATACTCAGAATCTTTTTAGAATCTTGTGATGATAATAAAATTGTAAAATTAGACCTTTCTCATTTGGTAAATGCAGGCTGGTATGAGTTAAATCAATCTGTGTGTAAAGATACGATAGAATTAGCAAAAAAAGAATACCCAATATATGAAAAAATAGTAATTTTAACTGAGGGGTCCACAGATAGAAAAATACTAGAATCTTCATTGCAAATATTATTTCCTCATTTATACGATTATTATTCTTTTATGAATTTTGAAGATTCTAATTCTGAAGGTGGAGCAAGTGTACTAGTTAAAACTATCCAGGCATTTGCAGGGTCTGGAATTACAAATAGGGTTGTAGCTATTTTTGATAACGATACAGCTGCCAAAAATGCCATGAGATCTTTAGAAAAAACAAAAATTCCAAAAAATATAAAAATTATACAATATCCAGATATTCCAATTGCAATAAAATATCCAACTCAAGGAGCATCAGGCCTTTCATTTTTAAATATAAATGGTTTAGCTGGAAGTATTGAAATATATTTAGGAAAAGATATTTTAGAATCAAACGGCAAGCTTACACCAGTTCAATGGAAGGGATATGACCAAAATTTAAAACAATACCAAGGGGAAATAATTGAAAAAAATAGGATTCAAAAAAAATATATTGAAAGGTTAAAAAAATGCAATACAAATAAGAAATTAATCAAAGAAACTGACTGGAGTGGTTTATCTTTAATTTGGACAAGTATTTTTAAAGCATTTCAATAGTTATTTATTAACCATCTTTGCCATGTAATTTAATGTTTTTTTTAAAATATTAGAGTTTATCTCTATAATAGGAAGGTTTATTTTCTACTTAAAGCCTCCGAAAAGTCAAAGATTCCTTAATATGTTCCAAAGAGTGCGAAAAGTCCTATTATTATCATAGACAGGATCAATTTTAAAATTAGTGATATACTTAATACTATGAAGTATCACATCCTTTCTATAGGTATTTCACAACACCAAGATCCACAAGCAAACTTAAATTTCGCAAGTAAAGATGCGTCTGATTTTTTTTCACTTTTTATACAAAATGTTTCAAATGTTGGATACAAGAAACTTTTGACTGATAACGAAGCAACCTTATCGGAAATTAGAACAGCTCTTGGAACCAACTTACAAAACCAAATAGGAACTGATGACTGTTTTGTATTGTATTACTCAGGTCATGGAGCAATTGCTCCTGACCCAGATCAACCAGAAACATATAGTCATTTTTTAGTTCCATTTGACGTTACTCAGGATATTCAAAATTCTTGTATTCAAGTTGATTATATAAGAGATATTTTTAAAAAATTAAACTGTAAATCAAAATTATTTTTTGTGGATTCTTGTTTTAGTGGTGCAATTAATTCTAAATCATATGGTCCAAGTTATAAATCCATAAAAAACATAAAAACTGTAGCTGGAGAAATTTCTGGTGAAGGTAGTATTGTTTTTACTGCAAGTAAAGCTGAAGAAAAATCTATTGAGGACCCCAAACTACAAAATGGAGTTTTTACTTCCTTTCTTTTATCTGAACTTGAAGCTAAAAAAACTGGAGATCAATTTTCAATAACCGACTTAGTTACTCCAATAACTGAAAAAGTAATAGAATATACAGACAGAGAACATCACTTCAAGCAAACCCCAACATTTACAGGAGAATTAAAGGGGTTACTTTATTTACCAACATTCAAAAAACCTTTAAGTATAAAACCAGAAATAATGGATACACCTAAATCACAAAATGTGGTTGAAGAAACGCCAGTTAGTCCAATTATAGACATAGATCCCAATAATCAAAAAAACCTTATCAATTCAACAATTAAATTTGTTTTACGAACTGCAAAACCAGACCCTCTTTTGAAATTAGAATTTGAAAAATTTACACTTGAGGTGGGTAAAAAACTTATAAAAAAGTGGGGTGAGATTTTTAAAAACAGCAGTCAGCTTGTAGAGGAAGTTCCTGATGCGGTAGCAAAAATAGAAGCAGAATCATACCAATTATTTATTTTATCTGCTGCAGTGGGAGTATATGGCAACCAAGAACAGGTAAAACTTTTAGGAGAGATTTGCGGAAATTTGATAAAAACCACTCGTGATCAATCTGGACTTATTGCCCTTATAAATGTTCCTGAAGTTGTTGTGCTTTTTGTTGAATATATCATTACTATAACAGCACAGGCGTCTGTAGATTTTAGTAAATTAAAAGCTTTTTTATCTACCAAGATTTATGGCATGAAATATGATAATGCACCACCAAGTATATTATCTATGTATCATACTCATTATGCTGATTCTTTAAGTGGTCATGCTGATAAAGTAGCAGATTACGTAAGAAAATCTTTAGCTAATATGGAGTGGTTAAAAACTATACACCCTAGAATGGATGTAGAAGATATGACCGATTTACAACTACAGGCTAACTTTATTCTTGTTATGATTAGATTTCACTATAAATATCATACTTGGCCTGATTTTGGTCGTTTCTACAGCACACGAACTTTACCTATTATTGAACATATAAAATATGATACAGATTTTATAAAAACATTTGCCGACCTTTTTAATCTTGAAGTAAAAGACTTACGTCCAAAACTTATAGAACACATAGAAGCACTAAGTGCAAAAGGATTGGGATCTGGTTATCATTGGAGTTCTATTGATGGAGAAGATTTATTAACTTACCAGGAAATCCAAGATCGTGAAAAAGCTCGCAGAGAAAAAGAATTGAAAGAATAATTGGTCTATTTATTTTAAGGCGATAATACTAGTTGCCTTAAAAACCATAAGGTTAATACCTATAAAAACTAAAAACATGAGTGCATCTATTAAAATTTTCTTTTTCTTACTCAATATAGTAAATTTTGATATTCGGTCAAATAAATATTCTTGAAATTCAATAAACCACCCCATAAAAATAGCAAAAGAGAGAATAAGCAATATTGTTATAAAGATATTGCCAGTCTTTTCTCTAAAATAATTTAAAACAGATAGTAGTATAGAAAATTCTAATATACGAAACCACCTATCAGCTATAAACCAGTATCTTTCTGGGTTAGCTTTAAAAAAGCTAACATCTTTATCAATATCTTTATTTTCTTTATTATCCATTGTAAGTTAATATTACCATATATATATTTAGTTCTATAATCAATTAGGTAATAATATTAAAGACATTAATTATTTAAAGTATTTTAAAATAAGGCATATTTTTATATTGCATTTACTAAATTAAAATTATTAAAAACCAAATTCCAATTAACAATCATATTTTCAATGGTGTTCCATTCCAGATATGGCGAGCTCACCAAACTGGGCACTATTTATATGCTGAAATGTGTTAACCATAATAAATATTAAAATTTCTTAGATTAATAAATAAATGATATCATTCTATTTATGAAACCAATTTTAATTACAGGTTATGTGAACCCAGATTTAGATGCTGTGGCTGGAACAATTGCATATTCAGAATTTTTAAACAAAATGGGTAAAAATACAATAGTTGGCTTAATTGGAGAACCACATGAAGAAGCCAGATACATTTTAGATACATACAAAATAAAGTATCCAGAAATTATAGAAAATGCAGATAACTTTGATGAAGTTATTCTTGTAGATGCTAGTGATTTAATTGGAATTGAAGGCAAAATAGCCCCAGATAAAGTAATTGAAATAATAGACCATAGGAAGGTTAACGAGGTGGATAAATTTCCAAATGCGAAAGTTCAAATTGAATTAGTTGGATCTGCTTCTTCTTTAGTGGCTGAGAGGTTTATAAAAAACAATATAGAAATATCAAAAGAATCTGCTATTCTTTTGTGCGGGGCTATAGTATCAAATACTTTAAATTTTAAGGGGGGAGTAACGACAGAAAGAGATAGGGAAGCTTTTGAATATTTAAATAAAATAGCTCAATTACCATCTAATTTTTCAAAAGAACTATTTAAATCAAAATCAGATTTATCAGGCAGTAAATTAAAAGAAAGAATATTGGGAGATTTAGCTTGGTTTAATATGGGAAATAATAAAGTTGGTATTTCTCAGATAGAAATGGTAGGAGCAGATGATTTAGTAAAAGATAGATTAGATGATATTTTGATTATTTTAAGAGAGATAAAAGAAGAAATGAAAATGGATATAATTTTTCAAAGTATTATTGAACTTGATGAATATAAAAACTATTTTATAGCAGAAGGTATAGATACACAGAAAATATTAGAAAAAATATTAAATATAAAATTTAATGGGGTTCTAGCTGAGAGATCTAATATGATAATGAGGAAGCAGATAGTTCCACTTCTTAAGGAAGAATTAGAGACAATGTTTTAAATCTATTTTTATAATTTGTAATCTGATATAATTTAAATATGGAAAAAGAAATAGCTACTTTGTACATTGTTGGAACACCCATTGGTAATCTAGAAGATATAACTTATAGAGCCACTAGGGTTTTAAGAGAGGTAGACTATATTTTATGCGAAGATACCAGAACGACTCAAACTCTACTTAACAAATACAACATTAAAACCAAGACAATTAGTTATCATTGTCATTCTACACAAAACAAAGAATCAGAAATAATAAATCTTTTAAAGGCTGGAAAAAACCTAGCCCTAGTTTCTGATGCTGGGACTCCTTGTATTTCAGATCCTGGTGTTATGTTAGTATCTGACATCAAAAAAGAATTTGGGGATAGTGTTAGGATTTCTCCTATCCCTGGACCCAGTGCTCTTATTTCCGCCTTGTCAGTTAGTGGTGTCTCTTCAGCTGAATTCACTTTTCTTGGTTTTTTACCACACAAGAAAGGGCGAGAGAAAATTTTTAAAGAAATAGCAGAAAGTAAAAAAGTTATTGTTTTTTATGAATCAACTCATCGAATTTTAAAAACATTAGATTCTTTGAATAAATATGTTCCAAAACATAAAGTTGTGATAGCCAGAGAAATGACTAAACAGTTTGAGGAATTTATAGAAGGGGATGCTATAGAATTAATTTCATGTTTTGAAAAAGATCCTGTTCGATTAAAGGGAGAATTTGTTGTTATTGTGAAGCCTTAGGAAATGAGGTATAATCGGAGGATATGAGAAAAGAAAAAGCTTTATTTATAATAGGTATATGGGTTTCCATTTTATCATTTCTTGGTTTTCCACAGACATGGCGTAATATTTTATTTTTAATTTCAGGTTTGTTTATTATCTATTTATCCTATCTTTTTTATATCGAATCTAGAGCTCGTATTTTAAGACGAACTAATCAGAGTAAGACATTTGTAGATAATATAGATGGAATAAATAATAATGCTGATCAAAAGTAAGTTTAAAAAATTTATTTTATTACTCCTCGCATTAATAGTATGTGGGGTTCTTGTTTATCTTGTATTTCCATCATTTTTTAAATTAATTAGTAATGAAATTGAATATAACTCAATTGTTGATAATACAGAATCACAAAGTAAAAATGACGAACAAGAAATAGAAAAGGAAGAAGAGAAAAAGGAAGATTTACCAATTCCTGTCTCTCATATAAAAACTCCAGAAGTGGTTAAGGCTATTTATCTCTCAGGTTGGGTAGCTGGAACAAAAAGTATAAGAGACAGATTGGTTAAAATTATAGATGACACAGAACTCAATACTGTAGTTATAGATATTAAAGATTCAACAGGACGAATAAGTTTTGAGATAGACAATCCATTGATCAAAGAAATTGGTAGTGCAGAAAATAGAATAGCCAATATAAAAGAGTTAACAAATCTTCTACATAGTAAGGGTATCTATATCATCGGGCGAATTTCTGTTTTTCAAGATCTTTATCTAAGCAAGCAAAAACCAGATTGGTCTATTAAAAGATTGAGCGATGGGGGGGTCTGGAAGGATAAAAAAGGATTATCATTTTTAAACCCAATGAATGAAAAAGTAAGAGAATATATTCTAGCTATAGCTCTTGGTTCATATGATTTAGGTTTTGATGAAATAAATTTTGACTATATTAGATATCCATCAGATGGAAATATGAAGGATATAAATTATAACCTAAAAGAAGGGGAGACAAGAGCCGATAATATAGAAAATTTCTTTAGTTATCTTTCTAGCAAAATGAAAGAAAATATTAATATCCCTATTTCAGGAGATTTGTTTGGTTTAACAACTGAGACTCTTGATGATATGGGTATAGGCCAAGTTTGGGAGAAGGCCATTACTCATTTTGATTTTGTTTGCCCTATGGTTTATCCCTCCCACTATCCTTCTGGATACAATGGATATCAGAATCCCGCCCTTTATCCTTATGAAGTCATTAATAAATCAGTCAAAAGTGCAATTACAAGAACAGAGGCCATAGGGCAAGACATTAACAAGATTAGACCGTGGTTACAAGATTTTGATTTAGGAGCAACCTACACAAAAGAACTAGTTAAAGAGCAGATAGATGCTACTTATGATCTAGGACTTAAATCTTGGATGCTTTGGGATCCAAGTAACAAATATACACCTGAAGCTTTAGAAAAAGAGATTGTAAAAAATAATTAATTTTGAGATAATTAAAAAGATGAACAGAAAAAAAATTTTAATAAGAAATATTGGTTATGCTATTTTTTCACTTCTGATAGTGGCTTTGCTTTTAGGTATAGGAATATATTTAGGATACTCAAATCGTCCAGAAATAGATAAAGTAACTTCGGTAATAAACAAAAATTCAATAACAGGATCTTCAGCTGATTTTAATTCTTTTTGGAAAGCTTGGAATGTTTTAAATGAGAAATCTATCTATGCTGAAAAAACAGGTGATCAAGATAAGGTTTGGGGGGCAATAGCTGGCTTGGCTGCTTCTTTTGGTGATCCTTACACTGTATTTTTTCCTCCAGAAGAGAGTAAATCTTTTAACGAAGAGATAAGAGGTACATTTGAAGGAATAGGGGCTGAGATAGGGGTAAAAGATGATGTATTAACCATTGTTGCTCCTTTAAAAGACACTCCAGCTTGGAATTCAGGATTAAAAGCAGGAGATAAGATAATACAAATAAATGATGTTAGTACTAATGGTTTGACATCAGATGGAGCCATAGATTTAATTAGGGGACCAGAAGGAACATCTGTTGATTTGATTATAAAAAGAGAAGATGAAAGCGAACCAAGAACTGTAACAGTTACAAGGCAAGAAATTCAAATACCAACAATAGAAACGGCGATAAAAGATGATCAGGTTTTTGTAATCAGCTTCTATAGTTTTTCCGAAAATTCAGTTTCGTTATTCAGAGATGCTTTAATTGAATTTATTAAATCAAAGAAAGATAAATTAATTATAGACCTAAGAGGAAATCCAGGAGGATACCTAGAATCTGCTGTTAACATAGCTTCTTGGTTTATAGACGAAGGAGAAGTTGTCTTGAAAGAAACGTTCGCCGGAGAAGACAAACCTAAGCTTTACAGAAGTAGAGGTCCAAGATTGTTTAATGATAATCTATCTCTTGTTGTTTTAGTTGATGGAGGATCAGCATCAGCTTCTGAAATATTAGCAGGGGCATTAAAAGAACATGGATTAGCTACATTGATAGGGACTAAAACTTTTGGTAAGGGCTCTGTTCAGGAGTTAGTAAAAATAACAGATGAGACAGCTTTGAAAGTAACAGTCGCTAATTGGCTTACACCAAACGGAATATCCATTTCAGAAGGAGGATTAAGTCCTGATATTGAAGTTCTTTACACCAGAAAAGATGCAGAAGAGAAACGTGATCCACAGATGGATAAAGCAGTAGAGTTTTTAATTTCTAAATAAAGGTTGAAAAATTATTAATTTAATAATCTTACTAATATGAAAGTCATATTACTTGTAGATGTTCCTAAAATAGGGAACAGATATGATGTTAAAGAATTAAAAGATGGATATGCCCAGAATGTTCTCATTTCAAAAGGGTTGGCTGTTTTAGCATCAAAGGCTGAATTAGCTAAAATAGAAAGTCGAAAAAAAGAAGTAGCATATAAAAAAGCTGAGGAGGATAGATTGTTTGAAGAGATACTTTTTAATGTTAACGGAAAAGAAATAATAATAGAATCTAAGGCTAATGACAAAGGACATCTTTTTAAATCTGTTGGACCGAAAGATATAATTCTAGCAGTTAAGAAAGAAACTGGTTATGAATTAGAAGAGAAATCTATTGTTATGGATAGTATTAAAGAAGTGGGGAACCATCTGATTAAAATTAATAATAAAGACCACCAGGGGCAGTTTAATGTAATAGTTAGGGGATTATGAAAAAATCCACCGAGTTGGTGGATTTTTTCTAGTTCATAGTTACACTTACCGTTTTCTTTTTAGAAGTTGTTCCGTCAAAATTTTTCTTTCTTCTTAATCCAAACTTAACTTTTCCATCTTTCAAAGAAAAAAGAGTATGATCTTTTCCAATTCCTACATTCTCACCTGGTAATATCTTTGTTCCTCTTTGCCTTACTATGATAGATCCAGCTTTAGCTGTTTCTCCATCATAAAGTTTAGTACCTAAATACTTTGGGTTTGAGTCTCTTAAGTTTTTGGCCACCCCCGCAGCCTTCCTATGTGCCATATGTTAATTAATCGCTAGTCAGTAGCTAATTTATTATTTATAATTAAGTAAGTATGAGTATACATAAAATTTATAATAAAATCAAGGAAAATAATGTATTTGACAAAACATTATTTTTGTTTTCTGTTATTGTAATCGCAGTGGCGCTGTCTTCCTTTGGCCTAGGTAGATTATCATCTCAAATGGGCAAAGCAAGTGCTCTAGAAGGCTCTATAATGCTTCAAAAAGGGCAGGAAAGTGGTTTTCCTGAGGAAAGAACAAATAAGCCGGAAAAGCTGTTTGTAGCCTCAAAAAATGGCACTAAATATTACCCAATAGGTTGTGGTGGGGTGAATAGGATTAAAGAAGAAAACAGAGTTTGGTTTAGTACCAAAGAAGAAGCAGAAAAATCTGGCTATTCGCTATCTTCAGCATGCAAAAAATAATATGACAAAAAGACAATTCATTTTAACTTTAATATATATTATTCTAATATTCTTTTCTATAACTAACGAACAGGCAATTAATTTGTACGACAAGGCAATTATTTTTTTTGGTTTGGAAGATAAAAGCTTAAATCTTTTAGAAAGTCGTTTTGAAGGGAAGGTTAACAATTCAGGAATCTTAAGGAAGAATAGATCAGGAAGTTTAAAAGAAGATGCTTTGTCTATCAGTCTGATTGTTAAGTATAGCAATGAATACAGGCAGAATAATAAACTGGAACCTCTTTTAGAAAATTCTAAATTAATATTGAGTGCTGAAAAGAAAGCAGAAGATATTTTAAACAATCAATACTTTGAACATATTTCTCCGAAAGGGATAGGAGTTGGAGATTTAGGTTTGGAATTTAAATATGACTACATCCTTATAGGAGAAAACTTAGCTATGGGTAACTTTAGAGATAGCCAAGAACTAATTGATTCCTGGATGGAAAGTCCTGGACATAGGGCTAATATTCTTAATCCTAACTATACCGAAACTGGTGTGGCTATAAAAAGAGGCATGTTTGATGGAAAAGAAGTTTGGGTTGCTGTTGTTCATTTTGGTACCCCTAAGAGTGTTTGTCCTGAAGCAGATAATAAGACAAGGGAAGAGATTGAGTTAGCTAAAAATGAGTTAAATCAAATAACAGATGAAGTGTCTCTTTTAGCAAAAGAAATCAAAGAAGGGGACTTTCGTGACAATCAACAAAAGAAAAATGATTTGATAGGTTTATACAATAAAAAAGTCTCCGAATATAATTTATTGTTAACTGAAACTGAAAATAAAATAAATAAATACAACAAACAAATAACTTTGTTCAATGATTGTCTAGAAAGTAAACTATAGCCTAAATTCTTTAAGGGAATAGGTTTATATAATTGGATATATAGTCGCACAATATATCTTTTACGACATTAAATAACTCCCCAACCCACTTATTTTACTTTAGGTTAAGATACTTCCTCCTATTTAGCTTTGCAGGCATGAGATCTAAAGTGGTATACATCTTATAATCCTTACCATAACCAATCTCCTTCATTAGTTTAGTTGTTGCGTTTCTAATTTTAAGTGGTACTGGTAAGTTTCCATATCTTAAGACGTCATCTTTGGCTTTAAGATATGCATCATAGGCACTTCGGTCTTTCTTGGCTAAGGCTAAGTAAACAGCCCCAAAGGCCAAGTTTTCAGCACACTCAGGTAGTCCGACATTCTCGACAGCCCTAAAGACATCATTTGCTACCACCAAAGCTGTTGGTTGAGCCAAACCAATATCTTCACTGGCAAAAACAATCATTCGACGAGCAATGAACTTTGGGTCTTCTCCAGCTTCTATCATTCTTGATAAGTAATAAAGAGCTGGGTCTGGTTGACTGGCTCTCATGCTTTTAATAAAAGCACTAATTGTATTGAAGTGCTCATCCCCTTTCTTGTCATAACGGATAAATTTATTTTGCAATGTATTCTTAAGGTTGTCAATAGTTATGTTTCCATAAAGAGAAATTGTATTTTCTATCATTGATAGAACTTGTCTAGCATCTCCATTGGACATTTGATATAACCAATTAAGTGTCTCTTTGTTTACTTTATATCCAGTTGTCTTAATTATCTTTTTTATATCTTCCTCCTTGAGATCTTCTAGAATAAAAACTCTCATTCGAGACAATAAAGCAGGAATGACCTCAAAACTGGGGTTCTCTGTTGTCGCTCCAATTAAAACAAGTTTACCGCTTTCAACAAATGGCAATAAAAAATCTTGCTGAGCTTTATTAAAGCGATGTATTTCATCTAGGAAGATAACTTTTGGGCCAAGCAAGTCCCCTATGTAATTTTTTGAATTACCATCAACTATCTTTCTGATGTCATCTTTACCTGCTGAAACAGCTGATAGTTCATAGAAGTCAGCATTAATTGCTTTAGCGTAAATTCTAGCTAGAGTTGTTTTACCAACTCCAGGTGGACCCCATAGAATAAAAGAAAAAATGTGTTTTGATTCTATGGCAACACGAAGAGGTTTACCTTGTCCAACAAGGTGTTCTTGACCAACAAAACTATTTAGATCTCGCGGTCTTATTTTAGAAGCTAATGGTTCCATTATAATAAATCAAGTTCTCGGTCTATGTCTATCAAATCAAAATCAGTTGTGTTTTCTATTCTAATGGTTTCTATTTCATCAATCAAAGAAGATTGTTCTGTCTTAGGTTCGCTAGTTTTTTCTGTGTCTTTCGGTTTATTTAAATTTCTACTTGATACAATAACAAGGATAACGGCTAGTATTATGACCGCAATAATCACAAAAGGAGTGCTGTTGAATTTCTTTTTCATATTATTCTTCTTCTATGTTATTGATAATTTCAATAACAGATTCATCAACTAAAATACCACTTTCATTTTTTCCATTTTGAACCAATATCAAAGTTAAAAACTTTAAATCATTTTTTATTTCTTTGGCGGTGGTAAACAAAGTTGATATTTTTTCTTTAAAACCATCTCTAATTGTTTTGATTTGATCTTTAACTAAACTCTCATCTGTAACTGTTAAAGTGTATCTAGTTTGAGCTTGCTTAATTATTTCTTCTCTAAATAAATCTATCTTATTGTTTAATTCTAATGATTTTTCTTCTAGTATAGTAGTATCTTTTTGTTCCTCCTTTATCGCTCCAATTTTGACATCTATCTTGGCTAGAATATCTTCTATTTTGTTTATATTAGTAGACAACGATTCTACATATTTGGAGTTTAATTCTTGAATGCCATTTATGATTTTTAAGACAGAGTTTCTTTTGTTTATATTTTCTATTTTTTCGGATCCAAATATTGGAGAGTCATTAATTTTTAAGAGCCCAGTATTTGCTTTGTCTATTTTTTCTTTAAATTCTTCTCTTTTGTTTTTTATTTTTTCTACAATCTTGTCTATTTTATATACACTATCATCAGGACAAACAAATTCACAATTAGGTCCTGTTCTGCCTACTTGGGTTCCATTTGAACACAAAAATGTGTCCATTGCGCATACTACATCCTCGGCTTGAATATTTTTACTAGGAACAAAAAAAACAAGACTGACTAGTATAATAGAGAATATTAGAGATATAGATTTAATTTCTTTCATACTTTAATTGTATTACTACGTTTCTTAATAATCAAGCGAGCTAAGACTGAATTACATTGTTTATAACATTTCCAGTTTCTAATCCGGATATTATATTCAAAGCTGCGATCTCAGACATTTTTTCTCTGGCTGATATTCTAGCTGAAGCTATATGTGGCGTTAATACAATATCTGGTAATTTTGTCAAGCCCTTAGATAAGTATGGTTCTTCCTCATATACATCAATAGCTGCTCCTTTAATAACATCTTTTTCTAAGGCTTCAATCAGTGCTTTTTCGTCTATAACAGCCCCTCTTGCTGTGTTAACTATAAAAGCATCTTTTTTCATTGTGGCTAAAGATTCCTTGTTGATTAAATGTCTAGTACTTGGAAGAAGTGGAACATGTAAAGATAATATGTCAGATTGTTTAATGACCTCAGATGTCTCTAATTTTTCTGTTTCGTCCATTCTTTCTAATTCAATACTTGGTTTAATATCACTATAAATAATTCTTGAGCCAAAACCATAGTGTAGTATTTTTGCTACCTCTGTTCCTATTTGTCCAACCCCAATTAAGCCAATTGTTTTTCCTCTTAAATCAGTTCCAACCAAAAGATCAGGATCCCAACCTTTATACTTTCCGCTTCTCATGAATCTGTCCCCTTCTACGATCCTAGTTGTTAGACAAAGCATTAGGGCAACCGTGTGTTCAGCTACAGCAACAGCTGAAGTTCCTGGAGTATTAGAAATTTGAATTCCCCTCTTTTTACATTCCTCTAAATCTACATTATCAAAACCAACAGAGAAATTACAAAAAAACTTTGCTGAAGGACAAGCATCAAATACTTCTCCATCTAGTTTGTCTGTTAAAAAAGAAATGACTCCATCGTAGGGTTTTTTCTTTAAGGCTTCAATTAATTGTTTTTTTGTTGGTGGTTTTTTAAATTTTCCGATATCAAAAGAAATGCCTTTTTGTCTTAACAATTCTAAACCTGTTTCTGGAATTTGTCTGGTTATAAATATGTATTTATTCATTTTTTTTTAAAAATAATTAACCTATTAAAGTAAAACCTCGATATTTTTCAGCCATTAAAGCTATTCTATCCATGAAAGCAACTGCTTCAACTGGATATTTTCCTCTGGCTGATTCTTCTGATAACATAACACCATCAGCTCCATCTACAATCGCATAAGCAACGTCTGATACTTCTGCTCTTGTTGGAGTTGGATTATTTTCCATGGAAGTAAGCATCTGGGTGGCAATGATAACCATCTTACCAGCCTTTTTAGCTTCTTCTATTATGTGATGTTGAATAAATGGAATTTCCTCTAGTGGAAATTCATAACCTAAATCTCCTCGAGCGACTAAAACCCCATCTGTTTGTTCTAGGATTGATTCAATGTTTTCATAACCTTGTTTTCTTTCTATCTTAGCTATGATTTTTTGTTGTCCACCTTGTTCTTCTATTAATCTTCTTAATTCCAAAATATCATTACAGCAACAAACAAAAGACATAGCTATATAGTCAACTCCTTCTTTAATTCCAAACTCTAAATCTTTGCGGTCTTTTTCGGTAATAATATCTTGTCCCTCTTCTCCCCCAAAATGATGGCCATCTTCTTCTTGGACTCTGGGGCCGGATAAGTCCTGAATAATTGGTATTTGAACATCCATTTCTTTTTCTAATTCTCTGACGGTTTTAATTACATTTCTGTGCCACTCGTGATTATTCCAAGAAAAGTTAAGTCGGAACATATTAGCATGATTTTCTATCATCTTGCGGATAGTTTCTTTGTCGTTACTGGCTGGACCAATCGTGGCAATTATTTTAGTTAATGATTCCATGTTTTTAAAATTAAAAATTATTAATGCCTATATTATACACCAAAAAATACTTTTTCTTAAATTAAAATACCGACTAAAAAGTCGGTATTTTAACAAAACTATTTCTTTTTATCCTTCTTTGGTTTTTTCTTTTCTTTGTGATGTGTGTCTCCTTTCATATGTTTTAGATAAAGTTACTTTTAATAATACTTTTTATTATACTATCTATAGAAATTAAATAAATAGCCTAGCAAGTCTAATATCTAAATAACTAATATCATGACCCTCTTTATTCAATAATTCTTTAATCGGTTTAAGCTTTCCATCTTTGTTTTTTATCTTACCCTCTGCCTTTTTTACTAGTTTAATTATTTCTTTTTCTGGTTTTATTTGATTTATCTTAATCTTAGGATTTGAAACAACAATCTTTTCAATGTGACTTAAAATTGTCTCGGGAGTTAGTCCTCTTTCTTTTGCTACCTCTTTTAGTCCAAGTCCTCTTTTTAATAGAGCCTCAGTTTCTTCCAGAGTTGATATTTTTGTGTCTCCTCTTTTATTCTTAGACTCTTTAATTTCTCCTCCCATTTTTAAAATGAAATCATTTTCCATTTTTTGTTGTTCTTCTTTTGTTAGTTTAGAAAATAAAATTTTATTTTGCTCGCTTTGTCTTTTAAGTCCTAGATCTAAGTTTAAAACATTCGGATCAACCAAAAGAGCTTTTTTGTCTAAACTAGTTAAAACTATGCCATCTAGAGTTCTGACTCGAGACAGAGCTACATATCCCATACCATAAGTAAAAGTCTTTCCCAAGTCTATTTCTGCATTATCCAATGACATTCCTTGGCTCTTATGGATTGTTATCGCCCAGGCTAGCCTAAGTGGTATTTGTTTAACGAGAGCTTTTACCCGCCCCTCTTCTTCTATACCCCAAACAGCCGGAGAAACCGTTACTGTTTTTCCGGAATAAAGTTCTACTATAGGGTTTGAAGTATCTGGCTCAAAGTCTATCACCCTACCACGTGATCCATTAACATAACCAACTTCAAAATTATTTTTAATACACATTACCTCGGCTCCTTTTTTTATTTTCAAAACCTCATTAGCTATACAACTTTTTTTCAAGAGATAAACTAAGTTCTCTGGACCCTCACTGGTCATTTCAAAAGAAATTTCTTTTTCTTCTATACAAGACAATTCTTTTTCATTTATTAAATCAACATCTACATTGTGAGTGTAAAGTTTAGTTGGTTTAAAATTATCTACATTAATATTAATTCTTTTGTTTAATAAATCGTAATCATCTTGCTCTATCTGATTAGCTCTAATTTTATTTAAAAGACTGGTTAAGACATCATCTTTTTGTCTGAATTGTTCTTCTAAATAACAGACCACTGGATTTAAAATCTGCCAAATAGGATCAAGGGGTATTATATTCCCCTTCTCTTTCTCTCCCTTGGTGACTGGTGGTAACTGAAAAAAATCTCCGGACAAAATTACTTGCAACCCTCCAAATGGTTTGTCGCTTCTCTTGAACAGACGACATATCTGATCAACCATTTTTAATTGGTTAGCTTTTAACATAGATATTTCATCTATAATCAGAACCCTAGCTTTTTCAAATCTTTTCCAAAGATATTTCTTTTCTTCCAGACTATCTAATTCCCTTCTGTCCAAGTGATCTTTAATGCCAAGTCCCGACCAACTATGAATGGTCATACCATCCATGTGAGTAGCCGCAATACCCGTTGAGGCGGTAACCGCAACGGGTATACTGTGACTTTTTAGATATTCTATGTATTTGTTTAAGAGATATGTTTTTCCACTTCCCGCACTTCCGGTTAGGTAAACATTTACTCCGGTCTTCATTATTCTTAATGCCTGTTCTTGGGTCATGGAATAATTATATCAGATTATTTCTTTGTTGTTTTCTTTTCTCTAATTACTGCTTGTGCGGCGGCTAATCTTGCGATAGGGACTCTAAATGGTGAGCAAGAAACATAGCTGAATCCTTCTCTGTGACAGAATTCAACTGATTTTGGTTCTCCGCCATGCTCGCCACAGATACCAATCTTAAGATCTTTCTTTTCTTTTCTTCCTTTTTTAACTGCAATTTTAATTAATTCTCCTATACCTTCTTGATCTAGAGAATCAAATGGATCATATTCATATATTCCTTTTGCAACATATTCTTTCAAGAATTTTCCTGCATCGTCTCTTGAGATACCAGCTCCCATTTGGGTTAAGTCATTTGTTCCAAAAGAGAAGAATTCAGCTCCTGATTTAACAATCTTGTCAGCAATCAAAGCAGCTCTAGGAACTTCAATCATTGTTCCAACTTTGTAATCCATTTTAACTTTAGCTTCTTTTAATTTCTCTTCAACTATTTTGATGACATTTTCTTTTAAGATAGAAAATTCTTTTGTTGTTGCTACAAGCGGAATCATTATCTCTGGAGTTACTTTGTGTTTTTTGCCACAGACGGGACATTTTTTACTTACCTTTATAGCAGCATTTATAACCGCTCTGGTTTGCATATCATATATTTCAGGGAAAGTAATTCCTAGACGGCAACCTCTGTGTCCAAGCATAGGATTAAACTCATGCAATTCTGCAATCTTTTCTTTCAAGATGTTCGGTTTAACTTTCATTTCTTTAGCAATTTCCAAGATATCTTTTTCTTTTTGTGGTAAGAACTCATGTAGAGGAGGATCTAAGAATCTAATTGTAACTGGGAATCCATCCATTGTGTGGAACAGTTCAATGAAATCTTTTTCTTGGAAAGGTTCAATTTTTGCTAAGGCTTTTTCTCTACTTACAGTATCATTAGACAAAATCATTTCTCTAACCGCTTTAATTCTTTTTTCTTCGAAGAACATGTGCTCTGTTCTGCAAAGACCAATCCCTTCTGCCCCAAAATCTCTTGCCATTTTTGCATCCTTAGGGGTATCGGCATTGGTTCTAACTTTCAATTGTCTTATTTCATCTGCCCAAGACATTAATTTGGCAAAGTCTCCAGAAAGTTCAGGATCTCTTGTTTCAATTTCTCCTTTGTAAACTTTTCCTGTTGATCCATCTAGAGAAATGTAATCACCCTCTTTTAATTTTGTCTTACCACCTTTAACTGTAAGAGTTTTAGCTTTTTCATCTATAACAATGTCTGCACAACCAGCAACACAACAAGTTCCCATTCCTCTAGCAACAACAGCTGCGTGAGAAGTCATTCCCCCTCTAGCTGTTAATATTCCCTTGGCACTGTGCATTCCATCAATGTCTTCTGGTGAAGTTTCGGTTCTAACTAAAATAACTTTTTTACCAGCCTTAGCTTTTTCAAAAGCAACTGATGCAGAAAATACAATTTCTCCAACTGCAGCTCCTGGTGAAGCAGGAAGTCCAGATGCAATAGGGTCAGATTTGGCTAGAACTTTTTGATCAAATTGTTTGTGCAATAAATTATTTAATTCAGAAGGAGCAATTCTTAATAGAGCTTCTTCTTTGGTAATTAATTTTTCTTTAACCAAATCAACGGCTACTTTAACGGCAGATGCGATTGTTCTTTTTCCATTTCTGGTTTGTAAAATATACAAGACCCCTTTTTCGATAGTGAACTCCATATCTTGCATGTCTTTGTAGTGTTTTTCTACTTTGTTACAAATAGCGACCAACTCTTTGTATACTTTTGGATTTTGAGTTTGAAGAGTGGAAACTGCTAATGGGGTTCTAATACCTGCGACAACATCTTCTCCTTGAGCATTCATTAAATATTCACCGTAAAATTTATTTTCTCCGGTTGATGGGTTTCTGGTAAAGCAAACTCCAGTTCCAGAATCTTCTCCCATATTTCCGAAAACCATGGCTTGTATGTTAACAGCTGTTCCTAGTAATCCTTTTATATTATTTATTTCTCTGTATCTAATAGCACGATAGTTATTCCAAGAATCAAACACTGCACGAATAGCTAATTCTAGTTGTTTTTCTGGTTCTTGAGGAAACTCTTTTTTGGTTTCCTTTTTAATCATTTCTTTATATTCTTTAACAATCAATTCTAGATCAGCGATTTTTAAATCAGTATCATACTTTGCTTTTTTAGCTTTCTTAATTTTTTCTAAAATATTTTCAAATTTTGAGTGTTCAATTTCCAAAACAACATTACCAAACATTTGAATTAAACGACGATATGAATCCCATGCAAATCTAGGATTGTCAGTATTGTTAGCTAAAGCTACAACTGACTTATCGTTTAATCCTAAGTTTAAAATTGTATCCATCATTCCAGGCATGGAAGCTGCAGCCCCAGAACGAACAGAAACTAAGAGTGGGTCTTTAGCATCACCCAATTTCTTCCCCATCTTTTTTTCTAGATCTGTTAATTTTTCTTTTATTTGACTGTTTATTAGAGGAGATAATTTTTTGTCTGAGTCGTTGTAAATTTTACAAGTCTCTGTTGTTATTGTAAATCCAGGTGGAACATTAATGCCAAGGCTTTTCATCTCTGCCAAGTTGGCACCCTTGCCTCCTAGAATTTCTCTCATATCTTTGTTTCCCTCTTCAAAAGCATAAACATACTTTTTCTTTTTTGCTGTCGCCATATATAAAAAAATTTATGATTAAAATAATAATAAAAAGGAAAAACCTTTCCTTTTGTGTAATATATTTATACTAAAAAAAAGACTTAAAAGCAATAATAAATCTGCACAAGTTCGACTACTCAATTTTTACCGAAACTTAGCGATAGCATAAGTGGGGGGTAAAAAAGAAAACGGCTATCATGATGTTGACAACCGTTCTACTTTATAATCTAAAATTTTCTCTCCTTGAAGAGTTAATTTTATTTGACCCCCTAATAAATTAGGAATGGTCTCTAGCTTTTTATACAAACTCTCAGGAAGAGAAAATCTCATCCTGGCTCCGTTTACCACAAACAAAATCAAATAATACATATCGTTGGTGGCATCTGGATCCTCCGGAAGACCCAGTCTTCCGTGACTTTCTCTTATTGAAATTACTTTCCCTACTATAACTTCTTTTTTCTCTACCAAGAGAAAAGAAGTTACAACAGTATAAAGAAAGACAACAAAAAGAAAAGACCCAATCAAATCAATTAAATCAAACATAATAAACATTTTTTGTTTATAGTACCACTATTAAATCATTTTGTCAATTGCCAAGGAAGAACCTTCCTTAACGGGCAGAAAAACCGCAACTTGCGTTGCGGTTTTTCTTATATGTCTCCCTTGGTTCCAGGGACAAATTATTTAAAACCCTTAGCCACTTCTAGCATTTTAGCTTTCGTCTGCGGGCCGACGACACCGTCGTCTTTCAATCCTTGACTCTTTTGCCATTGTTTAATTATGGCAATAGTCTTAGGTCCAAGAATACCATCTTCTTTCAATCCTAAACCTAAAGCTTTATTCAAGAATCTTTGTAACTCTTTAACATCATCTCCCATACTTCCATTTTTCAACAATCTTGTTCCGAAATTATATGTATATATTGTTCCAGGAGTTGTCGGTGTAATAGGAGCTGTCGGAGTTGTTTGTATTCCATTTAATACAGCTCTGGTCGCTGGTCCAACAATTCCGTCACCACTCAATCCATGAGCTTTTTGATATGCTATTAGGGCAAGTTGTGTGCTTAGTCCAAAGTAGTTATTGAGGGTATCAGTATAATAACCTTGGCTTGCTAGAAATTGTTGTAATACTAAAACTTCTCCCCAAGTTGAACCTAATCTCATATTTGATGTGAAATAATATGTTGGTGTAGTTTGGGCAGTTGTTGTGGTTGTTGTAGTTGCAGAAATGGAACTTGAGCTTGAACTTGTTCTGCCACCACCGCCACTACCACCACTACTTTTCCTAACACATTTTTCATTGTCTAGTTTATAACCCGTATTACAAGTTATAGTACAAGATGGATAATCTGAAACTGTTCCGTTAGAGACTGTTAGTGGGTCACAGTTTTCTGTATCTATTGATATTCCAGTTTCAATTCCTGCTCCCCCTAATGTTCCCGAAATTTCCGTAGCAAAAGTTTTGTATCCCACAAAAACAGATGAGAGAATAATTCCAATAGAAAATATTTTTTGAATTTGTTTTTTCATAATATTTTTTTAAAATTAATTATTTCTCTTCAGATGCCTCTGTAATAACCTTAAAGCTAGTAGAGTGAGAGCCAGCTGGTGTAGAACTAGGGATTTGTAATTGAACATGGATATTTGTTTGAATACCAGGTTGTCCATCATTGATCCAATAGTTCTCTTCTTTTTCAGCTATTAGAATTTTATCTGGGTATGTATTAGCTGCAGTTATTACTATTGGGTTTGAGGCACTACCTAGTTCTCCATCTTCAACTTCTTCTGACCAGTATCTCATGTTATTAGCTGTTGCTAATCCATTTGTCCAATTAGCAAATTGTAAGGCGATGTATGACTCATCATTAGGCATTGTAATTCCAAAAACCCATTCATATGCTTCTCCAGCTTCTCCATCTTCTGCCCATTCTCCTCCCGTTGTCCCTGTGTGTGTTAGCATAGGATCTATGGTTAATCCTGCTTCTGGTTCTTCAGGTGCTTCACCAACCCAAAACGATTCTGAGTATCCTCCTCCTAGTGAATTTCCAGCTAAATCTTTAACGCCTGTAGTAGCTATTAGATAGTAAGTTGTTTCATAATTTAATAATATTCCTTGTCCCGCAAGTCCTATTAAAATAGCCTTTGTATTTCCATCTTCTGTAGCACCCCATATAATATCTACATCATCATTACAATCACCCTCTGCATAATCTTCACACAATAATATAGTAGATGTGTTTAGAGATTCAAGGTTCATTGGCTCAGAGAAAGAAATAGAAATTTCATCGTTGTCTCCTAGTGTTGATCCTTTAGCAGGAGATTGGACTACAACCGTTGGAAGAGTTTTATCAGCTCCAACATCAGGATCTTCTGTAATAATTACAGAGTTATTATCAGTGCTTACATTTCCAGTTTCATCTGTAGATGTAGCTATAAATGTTGTTGCTGTGTCTTGTGGCAAGATAACGGCTATTGACCAGCTTGTTCCATTTTTAGGAACGATAGCTGTTCCATATACGGTTGCTCCCACTAATATGTTTATTGTCTGAGTTGAAGTTGCATCTGCTATAACAGTTCCCGCAATTGAGTAGTAGTCAGAATTTACTGTTACGGCTTCTGTGGTAATTGTTGGAGCTGTTGGAGCGGTGGAATCTGCTGTAGTTGTAAATGAAATATGTTCAGAAACTGTCATTGTATTTCCTGAAGAGTCTGAACAACGAACATAATAGTTATACAATGTGCTAGCACTTAAATCGGCTAATGTTTGAGTATGAGTCACCACTCCGGTGCTACTCATGTCTGTCATATTGCTATAACTTACAGAGGTATCTTTATATCTACAAGTAGCGTTTTCGTTAGTTGTTACTGTTAAAGTAGCCCCCGTAGTTGATATACCTCCTACGGTAAATGAAATTACTTCAGGGGCCTTAGAGTCTATCAATCTAGTATTATTAGATGCCTCAGTATTACTAATTCCTGCTAAATCTTTTGCGGTAATAGTTACAGTTGCTGTTCCCTGCTCATCTGTATCTCCAGGAACTGACCAGTCATAATACCAAGAAGTTGAAGATGTTTTTGTCATTGTCTTGGCTACTAGATCTCCATCCCCAGGAGTTGCAATTGCTATTGTAGGAGCAGTTACTTCATCTACTGCTTCGTTGAACATAGCAGTTATCCTTATTGTTTCAAAAGGCATAATTGTTCTATCTGGACTATAAATTAGAGCAACTGTTGGAGCATCAGAATCTCCATCTATTGTATCTATTCCATTAACCTCAGTATTTGCAACGGCATTTCCCGCAGCATCTTTTATTGCATTATTTGCAGGAGTAACTGAAATAGTATTTCCATTTTTTAGATATGTGTCACTTTCAGCAGAATCTTCGTCTAGAGTTATAACTAAAGTTGTTGTAGCTCCAGATGCAGGATTAAATGTAGCCCCTGTTAAATCCAAAGCATTTCCATCAGGGCTTTCAATGGCAGAAAATGCTTCATCCCAAGTTGCAGTTACTTCTTCACTAAATGTCAAAGTTATAGTGTCACCAGCTCCTTGTATGGTAGTCCCAACAATTGAAGTAGTTGAAAGAGTTGGAGCAACCGTATCTGAAGTATAAGACAAAGTATTTGAAGCGACATTGGTGTTTCCGGCTGGGTCTGTAGCAACACCAGCTGGAACGCTAATTGTCACAGCAACACTAGCTCCATCAGTAGGATCTACTTTAAATGTATAACTATCTCCATCAGTTGATTCAAAGTTTTTTGCTATTCCTCCCGAAACTGTTGCATCACCAATAGCAAAGTCAGTAGTTAATTCACTAAACTCCACAGTTATTGATATATCTCCATTTGTTGGGTTAGCTGTTCCTGAACTAAGAGTAATAGTAGGTTTTTGTGTATCTACATCATAAGTATCAGCATTTTCTGTTGTTGTGGAATTTCCAGCTGTATCAGTTGCAGTAACTGAAACTGCTTTCCCTGTCAGATTAACATCTGTTGGTAATACATAAGAAGCAGTCCAGATGTTACTTGCACTAGTAGCGTCAACAGTAGCTTCTCCGCCAAATTGACTAAAATCTACAGAGACAGAAGCTATATTTGTTCCGTTGTCTCCGTCAGCAGAGTTGTCCCATTCAACACTCACTGTATCTCCATTTATGAATTCACCACCTGTTCCGTTGTTTCCAGTTATAACAATATATGTATTAGTTACTTTTGGAGCAACTGTATCTTTAGTTATAGTATCCCCTGTAGCACTTCCAGTATTTCCTGCTGGGTCAGTTAGAGTAACAGTCATGGTAAGAGTATCATCATCTAAGCCACTAACATTTATACTAGATATTTTATCTGTTGGAGTAGAGATGGTATTTGTTCCTGTTACGGCAGAAGTGTTTCCTTCTGCCTCTGGATCATTTATAGAATAATTATATGTGGTTCCAACCTCAGCTCCGGCAAATGTGAATGATATCTCGGTTTCGTTGGAAGAATTTGCATAATCTTCATCAAACAAAGTGGTATATCCAGTTGGAGCATTTGTATCTTTTGTGACTGAGTCTGCTTTTGCTGTGGCTGGGTTCTTGGCTATATCAGATACATTACATGTTACAGTAAGAACACCTTCTGCTAGACCAGAAAGATCACCAGATGAAATGGTCGCCGTGTTAGAAGAAATTGCTCCTGTTACCGCAGAAAGAGAAGTTGTTCCGTCAGAAATGACACAAGAAACTATTTGGCTGTTTTCTATTCCAGTAGTGTTAACAGTTATATTTACACCACTTACATCAGTCGCATTTATATATTCATCTGTTCCAAAAGTAACAGAATCAATAGTAGGTATTGTTTTATCTACTGTGATTGTTTTTGATTCTGAGGCGACACTAACATTTCCAGCAGTATCAACAATAACAACAGTTAAAGATTTTGAACCATCTTCACCTAAATCAGTAATTGCGGTGTCATCTCCAATTAGGCTATAAGACGTGCTTGCATCTAAGACCTCAGTAATTACTTCTGAGTTTAAATCATTTCCAGCAAGATAAAGATGCGCAATTCCTAGGTAATTAGTTTCGGGGCTTGTGAATCCAAGAGTGAATCCCAAATTTGTACTATTTATGGTGTCTGTGGCAATCTGCCCACCTGTAGCAGTAAATGATCCAATAACTGGAGCTGTTGGTGCTACTGTATCTTTCGTAATTGTATCAGCAAATCCAGCATCGTCACTTACATTTCCAGCAGGGTCTGTGGCGGTAGTGGTTAGAGTAATGGCTCCATCTTTTAAATCATTAGGACTTTCCGTGTTTAGATTAATAGAGAATGCTCCTTCCTCATCAGCAGTATCAGTTCCTGTAACAGTTAAAGGAGTTTCAGCTGTGGTATCGGTTAAGGTTACACTCACAGTAGAACCAACCTCTGCGGTTCCAGAAATTGTTACTGTTTCCATTTCGCTGTAATTAATATATCTAGTTCCTGTTGCGTCTCCGGCAACTGAAGTGATAATAGGAATTTCTGGAGCATCTGTATCTTTTTCTGCAGAACTAGTTCCAGCTACACTCTCATTCCCTGCGGCATCAGTAGCGGTAATAGAAAGAGAAAGTGTTCCGTCAGTCAATCCTGAAGCATCAACTGTAATTGTAAAATCTCCACTCCCATTAGCACTTCCAGTAACTGTTACGGGGGTACCTGTTCCGGTTAATGAACCACTAATGGTTGCGTTAGGTTCTGCTGTTCCGACAATAGCAACTGTTGTTTCTTCTGCATTATTAATTTTGTCATCTCCAGCAATTGAAGTAATAGTTGGGGCATCCTGGGTGTTTGCATCTATGGTTTTAAGCATACTAGTATCATCTACAGAAGCACTTGTGTTTCCAAACGTATCTGTAGCTGTTACACCTTCAAGTTGCAAAGCTGGACTCTGATCGTCTTGTCCTTCTACTATTGTATAGGTAGCGGTATATGTAGCCCCAGAATCTGCAGTCCCCCATACAAGAGCCCCTCCATTATATGTTGTAGGAGAGATAGTTAAATTTTCCTCATTTATATCTATTGTAACCGTAAATATAATAGTATCGCCAACCCCTAACGTCCCTGCTGTTGTGGCATCTGAAATAACAGATATAATATTTGGAATTGCTGTATCTTTTTCTGCAGAACTAGTTCCAGCTACACTCTCATTCCCTGCGGCATCAGTAGCGGTAATAGAAAGAGAAAGTGTTCCGTCAGTCAATCCTGAAGCATCAACTGTAATTGTAAAATCTCCACTCCCATTAGCACTTCCAGTAACTGTTACGGGGGTACCTGTTCCGGTTAATGAACCACTAATGGTTGCGTTAGGTTCTGCTGTTCCGACAATAGCAACTGTTGTTTCTTCTGCATTATTAATTTTGTCATCTCCAGCAATTGAAGTAATAGTTGGGGCGGCTGGCTTTGTATTATCAATGGTGACATCACTATAAGCTGTGGTTGTTATAATGCTTCCACTTTTGTTTAATCTAAAAGCATAATCAGAAGCTTCGGTTAAGGAAGTAGAATCAAAAGTAAAAGTTAGTGTACCAGCTGAACTAATTTCCCCTAAATCGGTCCATGTGGAAGCTCCACTTCTTTTAGTTTGAACACTAAAAACAGAAGGGTCATCTACACTACAATCATTAGTTACTTCGGTCCAAGTTACCGTGACATCTCCTCCAACCTTAGCACCAGTTGCTGGAGCCGAGATAGACAAATCTCCCGAATTACATATACCATCGTCTCCCGCTGCCTCTATTTTATTTTCAAAAACAAAAAAACCGCAGACCACCAGTGTAAATACTAGTGTAGAGAGCGATAGTCTTTTAAACAAATTATTTTGAAAAAATGATTTCATATTTAATTTAATTAACAAAGAAAAATTTTTGATATAGAAACTCGACAAATTTCTTTTTAGAATCAAAATATTGTCTCCGCTAATTTTATAATTATTATTAACTTTTTAATTAACGACTTATAAATTACTAAATAAAAATATAAATAAAAAAACCTCAAACAAAATTGTTTGGGCTTCTAGAACCTCTGTTTTTTTAATTATTTAACTGGTTTAATTATATTAAAAGTATATTTTCTCGTCAAGCTTTTGTGTGTTTATTTCTCCAACCCAAGACTCTATACCCCATAAAACTTCCCGAGGAGTTGAATTTTGAAGTGAAATACAGTTCGCAACCTATCTTATTCCCCTTTGCCGCAACAATATCATCGTGAACTATACGGTAGGGTAATCCTTTGGCTGAAAAATGTTCAAAAATTTTTATGTCCCTTTCTTTTATTTCGTTGGGGATAAAATCAAAATATTTTTTTCCCAACATATCTTCCATCTTAAATCCCAAAACTTGACCGATGGTGGGACTCACAAATTCACCAATTCCATTTTTATCTATATCGAAATAAAAATCACAAGAATTTTTAATAAAATCATTATCATCAAAAAGTGTTCTATTCTCTACGACATCTTTTTTATTTACTGATGATATTAAAATATATTTTTCTTTGTCACTTGGTTTAAATAATTTTAAACTTGAGGTGACTAAAATATTTTGACCTTGTTTATTTCTATGAACAATCTCTAGTTCAAAATAGTTTTCTTCATTTAAAACAGAATCTTTTCCAAAAAATCTATCAAATATTTCTTTTGGAAAAGTTGGATTTATAAATGACAATTCTTTTCCATTTAATTCTTCTTTGGTATAACCTAAAATTGTATTAGCAACGTCATTAGAATTTATTATTATACCTTCATTATTCAAAATTAAAAGATAGCGGGAGCTATCCTTTTTATGTTTAAGGTTCCCTATTTTATTTATTATCCCGCATCTCTTACATTTTATTTCAAGGAAGCCATTTAAAATGGTTCCTTTTAAAAGGAGTTTTCCGCACTGACATCTATATTCATTAGGAGATAAAGAGTCCACAGTGTTTTAATTATTTTAGTAAAATTAAAAACAACGAACTTCTATGAGCTTCTATGTATAGTATATGTTTATATTTTTATTAATGCAATCCTACACCACCAATATTTACAGGAAGTGTCCTGCAGAGATAGGTGAGTAGACAGACCCTGACTTCGCAAAAGCTTCACCGAGCAAGGCCACTCTAGGTCAAGGGGTTGCGAAAATACTTTTTTATTGTATAATTTAAAAGAACTTAAAATACTGTCTGATGATAATAATTAAACTTTCATCTGTTATCTGTTTGGGGTTTTTGTGTAGCATTATTGTTATTCTTGTTGCCTGTTTTCTTTTTAGAGAAAGAAAAATAAAAATAACAGGTAAGGTTACCAACCTCCTGACGAGGTCAGAATTGCTAAGTATTTCTGGTTGTCCCATACCAGAAGAAAGGCAAAAGTCTGGATCTGCTATTGATCTTTCTCGGTGTGTAAAAGCTTCTATTTATATACTGGAGATAGAAAAAAAAGAGAATGCAAAAAAATTGTTTTATATCTCCAAGGAAATGTTTGGTAATCTTGTAATAAAAGATTACTTAAACAAGAAAGTTCTGGTTTCTTACAAGAAAAGACTCGGCTATGAGTCTGTGGAAGATATAGTTTTTTTGTAAAAAATAAAGAAAAAAGATAAGGCCTGTAAATAATTACAGGCCATTATTTTTTATTATCCCATCTTTGGGAGTCAAAACCCTCGCCTTTAGGCGAACCCTTTA
>CAZQUJ010000006.1:0-31677 GCA_964596605.1 uncultured Candidatus Saccharibacteria bacterium
GTTTCGTCTGTTTTAACAATTAAAACCTTAACTCGAGATTCTGGTTTACTAATATCTACCTCCACCCCCTCTGATTTATTATTCAAATCTCCATCAATGTCAATTCCCAAAAAGTCTAACCCCTGACAAATTCTTTGTCTCATAATAAAAGATCTTTCTCCAACAGTTCCAGCCAAAATTAATAAATCTATTCCTCCCAAAGATGCAGCCATTTTACCAATGTATTCTCTTATCCTATTAGCATAAAGTCTTAGAGCTAAAGCTGATTCTTTATGCCCCTTTTCTTCTTCTACCAACAACTCTCTAATATCAGAACTCTTACCCGACAATCCCAATAGTCCACATTTATTATTGAAATAATCCTCTAATTTTCGTGGGCTCTTTTTTAATTTCTCTGATAAATACAAAACCGCTCCAGCATCTATGTCCCCCACTCGAGTAGCCATAACCAAACCTTCTAGTGGTGTGAATCCCATAGATGTATTTATACTTTTACCCTGAAAAACCGCAGTGACACTTCCGCCTCCACCCAAATGACAGACAACAGTTTTTTCGGGTAATGATCCTAATAGTTTCTCTGCTTTTGAAACAACTGACTGAACAGAAATTCCATGGTATCCAAACATTTGCAAACCCAATCGCCTGCTATCTTCAATCGGAATAGCATAAAACTTTGTCTCTTCTGGAATTGTAGCGTGGAAAGCACTATCTGAGACTCCATAAATAGCCATTTTAGGACCTAAGAATTTTTTTATTGTCTCAATTTCTTTTAAAGCTGGACCCAAATGAAGAGGAACTTTTTTTAATGCTTCTTTAGCTCTTTTCATATACTCTTTGTCTATCAATCTGTTAGTTAAAAAATATTCACCCGGAGCAACTATTCTAATCCCAACACTATCTATTTCCTTTTTGTCATTTATCAATTTATTTTCAACCAAAGAATGAGCAATTAAATCTATGGCATTGTCATATTCCTTTTTACTTATTTTTCTTTTATTCTTCTTGTCTTCAATACTTTCTGTCACAACGGGAGAACCATCTTCCATTTCAAAGTGAGCATTATATATTTTATGTTCTCCAACATAAAAAGAATATTTTTTAGAAGCACTACCTGTATTTACAATCAAATATTTTTTATCCATATTTAAAAAATTAAATTAATTAAAATCTAATTATATCACATATTTAAAATGACTGATAAAATGATATAATCATATAGTATGGAATTAAGAGATGAAATAGCATCACATTTTAAACTTACTCCGGCAACTTTAAAAGCCATTGATAAATTAAAAATAGGAACAATAAAAGATCTGTTGTTCTATTTCCCTAATAGGTATTCAGAAATAAGTCAGATTAGAAATATAGAAACCTTAGAAGAGGGAGAACTGGTTACAATATTAGGAAAAATATCTGGTCTTTCCACGCAAAAAACGTTTCGTTCAAAAATCCCAATGGGTAAAGCCACCCTAAAAGATTTAACCGGCTCTATTAATATAGTTTGGTTCCATCAGCCATATTTAGCAAAAATGATTAAAGATGGCTCAACCGTTAGAGTTACTGGAAAAGTATCAAGAAGTAAAACATACGGGCTAACATTAACTAATCCGGAAATAAAAAATGAAGGCTTTTTGCCGATTGATACAACCGACTCTCTTTTTTCTAAAGACCAAAACAATTTACAATACGGTTACCCTATATACCACGAAACAAAAGGAATAACTTCCAAATGGATTTATCATGCTGTTAATAAAATCATAAGACAAGATTGTTTTAAAAATATAGAAGATTATTTACCAAAAGAAATTTTAGAAAAATATAAATTACCAAAATTAAAAACAGCTCTCATTTGGATTCATAACCCTCAAAAAAAAGAACACTGGGAAATCGCCAGAAAAAGATTTGCTTTTGAGGAGGTTTTTTTCATCCAACTTTCTAGACAACAAGAAAGAAAGATGACTGATCGTCTTTTTTCATACAAATTAGAAATTGATAAAGATGACATTGATGATTTTATCTCTCGATTTCCATTTAAACCGACTAACTCTCAGTCTAAAACAATCAAAACAATTTTTAGCGATTTCAAAAAGGATAAACCAATGACTAGATTAATAGAGGGAGATGTAGGAAGTGGAAAAACTTTCATAGCAGCTACTGTTTCTTATGCTGTTATAAAAAACAGGCCACTTCGTAGTAAATCAAATAAGGGAAGCAAAAAAGATGGGCCAATTAAAAAAGGAGATCGCCTAGATTTCGGAAATTTACAAGTCGCCTACATGGCTCCAACCGAAGTTTTAGCCGTTCAGCTATTTGAAAATTTCATCAAATACTTTGAACATACTGGAATATCTATTGGTTTAGTAACTTCAAGTGGTTGTCGAAAATTCCCAGCCAAAACTGCTGGTTGGAAAGACGGGGAACAGATAAAAACATGGACAAATATTTCCAAAAATCAACTTTTAAAATGGGTTAAAAATGGAGAAATACCTATAGTTATAGGTACTCATTCTTTAATTTCTAAATCAGTAGAATTTGAAGATTTAGGCTTGGTAATTATAGACGAACAACACCGTTTTGGCACAAACCAAAGAATGAGATTAGTTAAAAAAGAAGGACAAGCCCCCCATTATCTTTCAATGACAGCTACCCCTATTCCCAGAACTTTGGCTTTAACCATTTATGGTGACTTAGATTTATCAATCATAGATGAAATGCCTGCTGGAAGAAAAAAGGTCATAACAGAAATTGTTTCAGAAAATAAAAGAGAAAGTGCTTATAGGGAAATAAAAAAAGAATTAGAAGAAGGAAGACAACTATATGTTATTTGTCCCAAGATAGAAGAAAATAATGATGCTGAAAATTCAGAACTTAAAGCGGTTAAATCTGAATCCAAAAGATTACAAGAAAAAGTTTTCCCTAACAAAAAGATAGACATTATGCACAGCAAAATGACTAAACAAAAAAAGGAAGAGGTTATGAAAAAATTCCAGGAAAAAGAAATAGATATTTTGGTCTCTACTTCAGTTATAGAAGTCGGGGTTAATGTTCCAAATGCTACAGTTATAATCATTGAGGGAGCAGAAAGATTTGGACTAGCTCAGTTACATCAACTTAGAGGAAGAGTCATCAGATCAACTTTTCAATCTTATTGTTATCTTTTTGCAAATGCTAAAACTGAAAAAACTACCAATAGATTAAATGCTTTAAAAAGTGCTAAAAATGGTTTTGAATTAGCCGAATTAGACTTACAACTTCGGGGAGCAGGATTACTTGCAGGAGATAAACAATGGGGCATAACTGATCTAGGAATGGAAGCCATTAAAAATATTAAAATGGTAGAATTGGCCAGAGAAGAAGCTGTAAAAATAATAAAAGAAGACTCCGGTCTAAAATCTTTACCCCTGCTATCAAAAACTCTTACAGAAAAAAACCTCAATTTGCATTTTGAGTAAAATTGTTTTTGTCCGCCTTCTAGGACTCGAACCTAGGACACGACGAGTATAAGTCGTCTGCTCTACCAACTGAGCTAAAGGCGGAAATCCAACCCAAATAACTAAGATTCTGGCTGGGTATTTTTATATTATCAAAAAAATAGAATAAAGTGAAGTCTATTCTTTATTTTTAGGCATTATTCCATTAACAATCAAAAGGTCATTAAATTCTTTTTTCTCGAGTGTTTCTACTTCTATCAACTTTTGAGCAATAGCATCTAGTGTACCTCTTTTCTCAGTTATAATCTGTTTAGCCTTTTCCATTGATTCATTCATCATCTTAGAAACCTCAGCATCTATCTGATCCCCTATCTTTTCTGAATATTCATTTTCCCCAAGACTTTGACCAAAAACATCTCTTCCCCCATCTCTGAAGTAGGCTACGGGACCGAGACTTTCTCCCATTCCCCATCTTGTTACCATTGCCCTAGCCAAACTAGTTGCTACTTGTAAATCATTTGATGGTCCTGTCGTTACATCTCCAAAAACTATTTTTTCTGCAGCATAACCACCAAGTGACATGGTAATGTCATCTAAAAATTCTCTTCTGTCTTGTAGTTTTTTTTCTTCAAGTGGTAATTTTAAAGTATATCCACCAGCATGACCACGAGATACTATGGAAACTTTGTGAACTGGATCAGCAAATGGCAAGACAGAAGCAACCAAAGCGTGACCAGCTTCATGATATGCTGTTATTTCTTTTTCTTTTTTGGTAAGTAAGTGGCTTTTTCTTTCTGGACCCATCATAACTTTTTCTATCGAACGAATTAAATCATATTGGGAAACTTTTTTACGGTCTTCTCTGGCTGCTAAGATAGCCCCCTCGTTCATGATTGAGTATAAATCAGCTCCAGAGAATCCAGGTGTTCTTTCGGCAATTACTCTTAAATCTACATCTTCTGCAAATGGTTTTTTCCTAGCATGTATTTTTAATATTTCTTCCCTATCTTCTCTGTCTGGCAAATCTAAAATAATTCGTCTATCAAATCTTCCTGGTCTAAGCAGAGCGGGATCTAAAACATCTGATCGGTTAGTAGCAGCCATAACAATAACTTTTTCATTTGGTTCAAAACCATCCATTTCAACCAATATTTGATTTAAAGTTTGTTCTCTTTCATCATTTCCACCACCAACTCCAGTTCCTCGAACTCTTCCAACTGCATCTATTTCATCAATGAAGACTATTGATGGAGCTGACTTTTTAGCCATCTTAAATAAATCCCTAACTCTTGAAGCTCCGACCCCAACAAACATCTCTACGAATTCAGAACCAGATAAATGAAAGAAAGGGACACTAGCCTCTCCAGCTACTGCTCTGGCTAGTAGTGTTTTTCCTGTTCCAGGGGCACCGGTCAGTATAACCCCTTTTGGAATTCTAGCTCCAATATCTAAAAACTTTTTTGGATTACGCAAAAAATCTACTATCTCTTTTAATTCTTCTTTTGCCTCCTTAACTCCTGCTACATCTTTAAATGTAACTTTATTTTCATTGTCATTAGGATCTGTTATCCTAGCTCTTGATTGACCGAAGGTAAAAGCTTGCATACCCTGTCCTCTCCCTTGTCTGGTTAAAAGCCAAATGAAAAAACCTACTACCAACAATGGAAAGATAAATGGTAGCAAACTTAAAATCCAGTAACCAAAAGATTTCTCTTCTTTTATTTCTATTTGTGTACTTGTTATTTGTTCTCCCGTAATTCCATAGTTAGAAAGTGTCTCAGACAAAGAGCTTTCAGATTCTTTTTTTGCTTCCCCTTTTGTTCCATCTTTAAAAGTGACATTTATATCCGTACCCGAAACCTCTATTTTTTCAATAGAACCAGAAACTATAGATTGAGCAACTTCTGAAATACTTAACTTTTGAACATCTTTCTCTCCTTTAATTAAGAAAGAATAAATAAGAGTAATACCCATAAAAATCAAGAGAGTGATGGTAATCTGGTTCATTAAGTTAGGTGCTTTTTTAGGATTAGGTTTCTTTTTCTGATTGTTTTTTGGATTTTGATTTAACTTTTTCATGCTTTTTATTATAGCATAATTACGTTAATTATGAATTAAAAAAGCATGGGGCTAATTAGCTCTCATGCTTCTCATTCTTTTTTTGGAAACTACCGGCTTTTTGCCGGGAAATTTATTTTGTGGTTTAAGCACCACATAGTTTTTGGTTCCATAAATTTCTTGTTCCTCTTTTTTGGGCAAAATCATCTCTACCCTCCTTGTCTCTTTTAAAGGCGAAGAAGGCCTCACGTAGTCCATCCCCCAGGGAAAGAGAAGTGAGATTATAACTAAAAAAATATACATCTGACATAGAATCTAACATAAAATAGGACAAAGTCAAGCATTTTGTTTTTTTGTCTATTTGTTAACATATACATATGGCTATATATTTAGAAAATAAAAAAGCTCATTTTAATTACAGCATTGAAGATAAAGTAGAAGCTGGAATAGAACTTTTGGGACATGAGGTAAAATCAATTAAGAATGGACAAGGTAATTTAAACTCAGCCTTTTGTATAGTTCGCGGAGGTGAAGCCTATATCATAGGATTACATATTCCACCATATCAACCAAATAATACTGATCCAAGTTATGACCCAGACAAAAATCGAAGGCTATTGTTATCCAAAAAAGAAATTAAAAAGTTAGCTGACAAAGATGATGTTAAGGGCTTGACCTTAGTCCCACTTTCATTGTATAGTAAAGGACACTATATTAAGGTATCTATTGCTATTGCTCGTGGTAAAAAAACTTTTGACAAAAGAGAAACTATTAAAAAAAGAGATTTAGACCGAGAAATGGCTAGAGAATACAAGAAATAGTTCATTGATAAATGGGGATGATCGGCTTCGACAAGTTGAATCATCTTATATATGCATGTAAAGTACAGAGGAATCTTTTAAAACTTCTTCTAAAAGACTAAGTGTAAACAAAGTCGCTAAAGTAAGATCTCCATATTTTGGAAATCTTGCTCTTGCTTTCGCCTAAATTTAGGTCAGGCAAGTGTCCATTTCTAGACATCCGATATAGACAATGGGCATAACTTATCGGGTTAAGATTTTATAAAAAGCTTGGTATAAAATCTGACAATTCAAAGCTCGATGTTTATCTTTTTTGTATGTTCTTTAGGATAAACGTTTAAACCGAACGAACATAATAAACATGTAGAATTATATAGGAATTTTTCTTGCACGCGGGTTCGATTCCCGCCATCTCCACAAAAAAGAACGTAATCCTTACTTCAACAAGTCATTAAATTCACAAGAAATTAAAGCTGGCGGAGTTAAGACAATCTGCTCGTTGTGATCAAGATTATCAGCTGTCATGCGTATGAGTTTTGTTGCCATGGTGTCTCCTATTATCACTTTATTAGTTTTTTTAAGATAAGACTCTATTTTGGATTTAAATAATTTAGCATATTTTTTTAACTCCTTTATAGATTTTTCATCATTTCTCCGCATATTTTTATTTATCTCGAGTAAATTATCTAAATCATTATTATCATCTATAATATTTTTATCAAGCCAGTAATCACTAAGATTGCAGAAAATCTTCACCGGCTTATCATCAATTGTTTTATACCAAAAAACGAATAACAAATCATCAGTCTGAAGATTTTGAGAGATCTTAATTTTTTCAAGATTGCTAATTGTATTAATTCTGTAATCATTTAATAAAAATAAGTATGTATCCATCCAATTTTTCAACCAATCTTGTATCTCATTTTGGTCAACGAACAAAGGCCTTAAATCATTTTTTAAGTTTTCATAACTAACATCGTTCATTTTTAATGTTAATTTATTAAATAAACTCTGCATATCTGAGATATCTATACCTTTAGCTTTTAAATAATCTAAATCGGGAATAATTTTTTTGTTCATATACCAAAGAAGATCATAAATATCCCTTCCTTTTTCTTCATACAATGCATTACCTACCCCTCTCTGTCCTCTCAAGAAAATAGCCGCAATTTTGCTAGACATTAAATTAGACATATTGTATGTTTTTATGACAAAAGAAAATTGATTATGATTTATAGGTATTCTTTCTGTTACTGTCTTTTCTGCAGTAAAACAATTTAAATCAACCTTTATATGAACCAAATCAGAAGTATGGCCTAGTCCCAGTTCTTTTCCAACATTAAAATTAAGCCTGACTCCACGGTTATTATTCTCCTTTATTGTTAAGAAATCAGAATCTATTCCATATGTTTTTACAAAGTAATCATTAATTTCCGATTTTAAATTTTTAATAAATTCTTCATTAATATCTTCAGATATTTCAAAATCTAAATCAACAGACATTCTATCTAATCCATGACATATCCTAAGAGCTGATCCACCATACATAGTCCAATTACTATATTCAGAATGGTGGTATATAAAATTTAAAACATAATATTGTAATTCCTCCTTAAGGATATTACGTTTGGTTTCAGCATCCAAGGCACCACGCGTACTTGTTTCGTTTATTATAGATTTTAACTGTAAAATAATTTGATTATTCATTTTTTATATATTCCTTTATTAATTTATAAAATTTATCTTTTTCTATTTCTTCCATTTCTTCAATATCAATTCTCAGACTTTCTATTATCTTGTCTATTTCTTCTATTTTAATGCCTCTTAACTGATTAGTTCTAAAATAAAGAAGGTCAAAAAGAGCTTTTGATGGGGTAGCTATAAAAAAATCAAATTTTCCTTTCACCAGTGAAAAACCAGAAAATACTTTCTTATTTATTGAATGGTATGAAAATGTATTTATTTTAGTTATATAATCTCTAGTTATTTTTTCTGTAACAGAAGTTACTGTGTTAATAATTTCTGTAGTCAAATTATAATACTGCAAAGCAGTCCAAGAACTTATATAAGAAGGCCCACGTAAAACATTTGCCAAATAAAAGGTATATGATATATCATCCTTATTTTTATTATAAAAATCAATAGTTATATAGAAACCCCTTTTTAACTGTATAATATCCTTACGAGCGACAGATCGGACAAGATATGAATTTATGGTTGAATCTTTAATATTATATCCCCTTGAAACCTGAATAAAATCCTCCTTTGTAAAATAAGGCTGGTTTTTAAACTGTTCAATTATAACTTCTCGGCATTTCATATAAGTGATGATATCATAACTTATATGAAATAGCAAATTATAAATATTAATAAGACGAATAACCAAATTATATCTATATATTACCTATTATTTTTAAGCTTATAAACCAAAAAATAGAGTCACGTGACTCTATTTTTTAAAAGTTTGCCATCTCTATTTACAGGAATAAATTTCCTCTGTTCATAAAGAAAGTTAATGGTTCTTTTATCTAGATCCTCGTGTAGCTGAAGAATTGGAGTAGAAAAACCTTCTACTCCAAAGAATATGAATCCTTTTATTATATGATAATTATATTCATATTCTTCACCTAAATAAGAACCACCATTAAGAAGTGTTCCAATTGAAAGGATGCGTTTTCTTAGAAAAAAACGAGCTGATTCGTGTTCCCCAAAGCGATTGGTTATTTGAGTTTCTTGTGTTTTTGGATCAATTGCAAATCCATTAACATTACTACCACAACTTGCACCATCACAATCTATTTGCCTCTTAAGCGCCAATTCAAATCGCCTTATTTCGTCGTTATTCATAACTTCGATTCTTTCCACTTCTTCCCAGAACAACTCGTCATTTATAACGACCAGTTCATTTTTATCCGGCTTAATAGTGTCGTCAAATTCTTCCTTAATAAGATCAGGAAGTATTCTTAAACGTAAAGCTTGAGATACAACCATATGATTGTGATCAGGAGTACCAAGCATTCCATCTTCCTCAGAGTGGGTACTGGTGTAAGCATCTTCTAACTGACTGTAAAGAGTGGCTCTGTCCTGACCGGTTTCAGCACCTAGCCAGTTTTGTGATGGTTCCCATTCAGATCTAAGTTTTTTAACAAGTTTAACAAGTTCTTTGCTTTCATGATGACATACATATAATTTTCTACGTGCATCACCCTTAAATCTTTCTTTCCCGTAGATTTCTGGTATTACAATTACAGGTGTTTTTTTAAAAAATTTTTTAACAAGATTAATAACATCTTCATGCTGATCACTGTCATACTCTTCCTGTTTGACAATAACTAACATTAAATGATTATAGATATAATATCTTTTAATCCTATCAATATCTTCTTCAAAATAGCAACCGCGCTCATACCAGATAACCTCACAATTGAGATCCTTTTTTAAGAAATAAATTAAGGCATCTTTTTCGTAATTATGCTCGATAAAATTATTAAAACTATCACTCTCAACATAGACGATAATGGGTTTTGTTTCCATTTTTTATTATTTTTACAATTTTAACTCCACATTACCATATTCAAACAATGTGTCAATCTATGTGGTAATGTGTACATCACCACAATAACTTAACTTATTTCATAAAATGTACCATTATTCTAACTAAGAAGCGATATTGCTTCGAAACCATCAAAAAAATAAAATGATGGAAAATTCGTTGTCAAAAACAAGGCTTGGGGAGATAGCCATCGCTACCACCAAGGAAAAAGTAAAAAATGGTAGAATCCCTCGACCCAGAGATCTTAAAAGAATTTTCGGGATTATTTCAAAGAACTTAGGGATTGACCCTAAGGAAGTAAGGGATCTTTCCGTAATAATCTACTCAGAAGTTTTTTCTGAGGTCATCGCAGAAATGAAGGGGCTACCTTTTGAAAAAACTCCTCCCTCTCAAAGGTTGGGGGAAATTATTTTCGCTTTCGTTAAGGAGGAAGCAAAAGAAGACAGGATCCCCGACAAAAAAAATCTCAAAAGAACCATCGGGGCTATTCCCAAAGATTTAGGAATTAGCCAAGAAGAGTACTTGGCCTTTTGGACTATTGTCTACTCAGAAATTTTTTCTGAGACTATTGCTGAAATAAAAGAAATATCTTTTGAAAAAAAATCCCTTCTTAAAAAGATATGGGGTAGTATCAAAGACTTCTTCAAAAAGTAAGTAGTCCACTACACCGGGGACAGGTGTGAGCGATAAGCTCCCTAAAAGGGTAATTCGCTTTCATTATCACGGCGAGAATAAGAACCTAGCCTCCCCCTAGTAAAAGTAAAAGAGTGATCAAGCGATCGCTCTTTTTTATTTCCCCTACTATTGCTAAAAAAATACAAATATGATATATTCTCTTGGTAGGTAATCTATTTATTTCTATCGGAATTATACATTGAGAGAACGAATCAACAATCAAATAAAAGCGCCCGAGGTTAGAGTAATCTCAAACGAAGGTGATAATCTTGGTGTTTTGAGTGTTAAAGAGGCTCTTCAAAAAGCCGAAAGTTTAGGTCTAGATTTGATTGAAATATCCCCCAATGCAAGACCTCCAATAGTTAAAATAGCAGATTATGGTAAGTACAAATACGAGCAGAATAAAAAGCAAAAGAAGTCTAAGACTGGGACTAAATTAACTGAAACAAAGTCAATTCAGATTAAAATAGGAACTGGAGAAAACGACTTAGCTCTTAAGGCTAAAAAAGCTTCAGAATGGTTAAAAGAGGGACATCGTATAAAAATAGAACTTTTCGTTTCGGGACGATCTAAATTTATGCAGGATTCTTTTCTAAGAGACCGTTTAGATAGAGTACTTCACCTAATTACCGAAAATTTTAAAATCGCAGAAGATTTTAAAAAAGGACCCAAAGGCCCAACTATTACCATAGAAAAAGATAAATCATAAATATGGCTATTAAAACAAATAAATCATTAACCAAAAGATTAAAAATTACCAGGAATGGTAAGATTTTATCCAGAGCTCCTGGTTTCAATCATTTTAATGCTAAACAAACCAGAAAGAAACAATTAAACGGTCGCAAGCTTAAAGAGCAAAATTTCTCAAATAAAGTTAAGAGAACTTATTTAGCAAATATTTAAAAATAAAATATGACAAGAGTTAAGAACGGAGTAATAAAAAACAAACGTCGAAAGAATATTCTTTCCCAAGCTAAGGGCTTCAGATTTGGACGCAGCACTAAAGTAATTCAAGCCAAAGATGCTTTAGTTCATGCCGGTAGCCATTCTTTTGATCACAGAAAAAACAAAAAAGGAGACGCTAGAAAAAACTGGACATTAAATATAAACGCTGCCATTCACCCATTAGGAATGTCTTACAGTGTTCTGATTGATAAACTAAAAAAGAAAAATATCAGTTTAGACCGAAAAATATTATCCGATTTAGCTAGAAAAAATCCTGAAACATTTGAAAGAATAGTAAAAAGCATCTAAATAAAAACCCGATTGAATCGGGTTTTTATTTAGAACAATCAATTAAAACAGAATCCCCTGAATCAGGCGTAGTAGCCTCGACCCCAAGATCATTGTTCAATCTTTGAGCTAAAAACATAGAAGATTTGGGTTCCCCCATAACGACAAAAACTTTTTTCAGTCTTTCCGCTGTTTTCTCCACAAATTCAACTAAATGAGTAGAATCTTTATGTCCAGAATATCCATCTATAAAAACAACCTTGGCCCTAACAAAAACATCTTCTCCCATTATCCTAACCTTTTTAGCTCCATCTTGTATAATTCTACCCATTGTTCCCATTGTTTGATATCCAGTTAAGAGTAATGTATTCTTCTTATCTGGTAAATAATTCTTCTCGTGATGTAGAACCCTTCCACCATTAGACATTCCGCTTCCAGCTATAATTATTTTAGGTGAAGGTGCTTTTAATATATCTTTTGAATCTTCTGTTTCTGGTGTTTTTACTAAACCAGGAAAATCAAACAAATTATCACCCGAATTGATAAGATTCTGAGCAGTTTTATTAAAATACTTTTCTGATTTTAAATATACCTCAGTTAATTTAATAGACAATGGGGAATCCAAAAAAACAGGCATGGCCGGAACAATCTTATTTTCTACCAAAGAATTTATTTCATACAAAAGCTCTTGCGTTCTTTCCAAAGAAAAGGTTGGAATAACTAAAGTTCCCCCTTTTTTGTAGTTGTCTCTTATCACTTCTTCTAATCTCTTTTTTCTTTCATTTCTATTTTCATGGTCTCTATCTCCATAGACAGATTCCATTATTAAATAATCCGCATCTCTTATCTCTTCCGTATCAGGCAAAAGAGGAGAAGGAGAATTACCAAGGTCTCCAGTAAAAACAATTTTTTTACCGTTATAAACAATTTCTAACATTCCTGAACCAAGAATGTGTCCTGCATCCTTAAACATGAACTGGAAATCTCCTTCTTCTATCTTTTCTCCATAATTAACCCCCTGCCAAATATCTAAAGATTTTTTAATATTAGAATCTGTATATATTTTAGATAGATTGTATTTGTTATCTCGAACAACCAAATTAGCCATATCTTCCAACATATATGAGGTAATATCCTTAGTTGGTTGAAGAGAAAAAATCTTCCCCTTAAAACCATCATGAATAAGTTTAGGGATACGACCAATATGGTCTATATGAGCATGGGTAATAAATAAAAAGTCTATTTCCTCTGGATTATAGGGAAAATCTTCCCAGTTTAACTCTTCATCAACATCACTTCCTTGGATTAAACCACAATCAACCAAGAATTTCTTTCCAGATCCCTCTATCAAAAAATTAGCTCCAGTTACAGTTCCGGCACCTGAACAAAAAGTGATTTTTAATTTCTTTTCTTCCTGCATTATTTCTATATTATACACAATAAAAGATAAATTAAAAATAAAAAATCCTTTCTTTTGGAAGGATTTCTTATTAGGACTATTGAATTATGTATTACCATAGCTCTAAAGCTAGGTGGGAATGAGATTATTAGAGATTTGTTAACTTTAATTTTGTCACAGCACTCCAACAAAACTTGCTATCCCCTAAAAAATTGTTCTAGGTAACACATTTCAAATAATCCTATCTTGATTATACCTCCAAAAACAATCCAATCAAGTTTTTTCTTCAAAAAAACACGCCTTTGACATTGTTTCAAACATAATCTATTAAAACAATTTAAAACTCGCTATGTTAGCGAGTTTTAAATTTAATTATTTTGCTTTTCTTTGAGTATATTTTTCTATAGCTGATTCATAAGAGAACAATTCCGGTTCTGAAAACCAATAACCTATCTCTTCTTCGGCTTCTTTTTCGTTTCCTGAGGCGTGAATAACATTAGAAATACCTATTCCTTGCTTATCAGCATAACCAAAACTGATATGAGCATAATCCCCTCTGATTGTACCTGGTAGGGCGGCTTTAGGTTCTGTTGAACCAACCATTTTTCTAACCAAATCAACAGCCTCAATTCCTTCTAGAACAAAAGCTATAACTGGCCCTTCAGACATCATTTGAACAGTTAGTTCAAAGGCTTTTTCTCCTCGGCGAGATATCATTTTACTAATATCTTCATAGTGGTGATAAAACTGTTCCCTTCCTGGCTGAAGCATTTTAGCTCCAACTATTTTTAACCCGGCCTTTTCAAAACGAGACAATATCTCTCCGACTATACCCCGAGAAACAGAATCTGGTTTAAATATAATTAGTGTTCTTTCAATATCTATCATTTTTTTAAAAAATTAACTAATAAATTAAAACTATTATAGCACTGACTTTTAATTAATGGAACCTATCAATGATTTCTTGTTCAACTTCCTCCAAAGGTCTTCCATATTTTAGATATGATAATTGTTTTACCTTCTCAGCCATTTCAGGATCATTTTTAGTCCCAAATCTCTCAATTAAATTATAATGTGAAGTCATATTAAATGGTTTGGTAGGTACTCCTTTAACTAACATGTTTACATATGAATTAAAGTTCTCTAGTTTAAGAATATCTGATGCTGAAAATGTTGGTTTTAATCTAGGTTCAAGAACGGTTGCATCTTCTGGGCTGACTCGATAGACAACCATAGAACCAACGTTTCCAAAAACTGCATTTTTTATTCCTTCCTCTAGCTGATTAATATATTGATGGGCTACGGTTAAAGACAGATGATACTTGCGAGCTTCTGATAGGATAGAAGAGATGGAGTCGGTGGTTACATTTTGGAATTCATCAATATACAAATAAAAATCATTCATCTTTTGGTTATATGTCATATCAGCCCTAGACATAGCAGCCATTTGAATTTTTCCAACAAGCAACAATCCAATTAAATTAGCATTTATCTCTCCCAGTCTCCCTTTTGATAAATTAACTAATAGTATTTTTTTGTTATCCATTATCTCTCTAAAATTAAAAGCAGATTCTTTTTGTAAAACAACAGGTCTCATGATGTCATTAGAAATAAAGTTATCAAACTTAGATGAGATATAAGGGACAAACTCAGTTAAAGAAGTCTCACCTTTAACTTGGACAGCATTCTTCCAAAACTCTCTAACTATTGGATTTCTGCACCTTTCCAAAAGGTCGTTACGGTAGTCCTCGTTAGATAAAACCCTAGTAATATCAAGCAAAGTAGCTTGATTATTAGGGTCATCCATAGCCAAGAAAGCACTATTTTTAAAGTACTGTTCAAACATAGGTCCTCCTGTTGCTTTCATATCAAAAAGCTTATTAAAGATATTCATTAACTCATTAACAACAAAAGTCTTCTGTTCTGGATATCTTGAATCATATTCAAGTAAGTTCAAACCCATTGGTCTTGGGGTATATGCTGGATCAAAATAAATAACATCATCAATTCTCTCTTTTGGAATATTTCCTAAGATGTATTGAACATCTGAGCCGTGAGGATCGATAAAACAACAGCCTTCTCCATTTTTAATATCCTGAATTATCATATTCTTCAAAATAGTTGTTTTTCCTGTTCCTGTTTGTCCTATTACATATAAATGCCTTAAACGATCTTCTTTGGTCATTCTGATTTCTGTTTCTTGCCCTCGGTAGTTATTTATTCCCAAAAGCAAACCATCGCTTTCCATATTAAGAGGAGCTGGTGAAATACCCGCAGGGGCTTCTTTTAGTTGAGGAGAAACTATACCTTGAGGGAAATGAAAAACAGTACTCAACTCTTTTAAGTTTAGAGGCAAGGCTTCGCCTGATTCAAATATACGATATGAAAAACTCCTCATCAGTTTAGCTAATTCCCTACCTTTAGGTCTCTTAAATTTGAAACCATTTCTGTCAGCTTCATTAAACTGATTAAAAGTAGCCTCCATCTCACTTAAAACACTTTCCGTCCTTTCTTTATCAGCCGTTGAAACCATTATTCTAATATTAACCTCCATAACAGTACTTTTTATTTTTTCCTTTAAACATTCAACTGCCTTATCATCTACTTTTTTTTCTTTTTCTTTATCTTCTTTCGCTTTTTCTTCTGATGGAGAAGAGATAAACCCTTTAAAGAAAGATCCAATTTCCTTACTAGCTTGTTTAAAAGAAGAAGCACTTGCATCTTTTAACGAAACGCCTTTTTTAACTTCTTCCAAAATGGTTTGATACTTCTTGACAATACTATCTCCTTTAGGACTAATCACTAACTGAATAGCTGCTCCCTCTCCTTGTTTTTTTAATTTAGTAAAAATATTTAAAATTATATTTAGAGGGTCATAATCTAAGGAGTCATAAAGTTTTATAGGAAAAACTGGCTTGTTTTTTAACTCAGCATAAGATCCAAGCGAATATCCGTTTTCTGAAAAGATATTATAATCATCTGGAACTTCTATAATCTTTGCATTAGAGTGAATACCAAGCAAAAGTTTTTCAAACAAATCTGCTTTATTTATAGGAACAGCGGTATAAAAAATAAAATCATTTCCACTCTCTGATAAGGCAATTTCCAAAGCAAAACGATCCCCTTCCTTATTATTGTTTCCACCTGCCACTGAAGACATGCCAGAATAAAATTGTTCCATTACTCCTAGTAATTCTTTCAAGCTTCTTTTGTGTGCATCATCATCTTTTTCTACCGGTAAGCTTATTTCAAAAAGTCTCATTTTGAGAGTTTTCTCTAGGGGGCTATGTTCTTTGAGTCCAGGTATTTTTCCTGTGCTAGCTAAATACTGGACAAGAAATCGATGAAAATCATCATCCAAATGGGGATTACTCAATTTTTCAACAAGAGATAATGCGTTAGAAATACCTTTTTCTAAAACAATTCCTAAAAGTTCTTCCATTTTTTTGTCATGGGTTTCAGGATGTAATTTTAGTATAATTTTTTCTTGTTCACTTTCTTTTATTAAAAGACTTTTTTTAACTACTTCTTTAGGAGAATATTTTTCATACTCAGAAATAACATCTTTGGCTAATTCTTCCTTGGAAGATTCTTTATTAGTAGATAAAACCTCTTTCTCTTTTTCAGCTAGACGTTCACGTAAAAAAGATAATTCCTCTTCTGGATTTTTAAATTTTTTATTTTCTTTAAAATTAAACTCCTCCATGACTGATTTAATTATAGCACATTATATTTTGGTTAAAATCTCTGGTTCTTTTTCTGTAATTAAAATAGTATGTTCGAAATGAGCACTGCGAGAACCATCAAATGTCTTAATTGTCCAACCATCAGATGAAAATGATATGGTGTTCTTACCAGAATTTAACATAGGCTCTATAGCTATTATCATACCAGGAACTAATTTAGGCCCACTTCCTTTTTTACCGTAATTAGGAATATATGGGTCTTCATGTAGTTTTTTACCAACTCCATGCCCCGCTAATTCCCTAACAATTCCATATCTTTTATTAACAAAAGACTCTATAGCATAACCAATATCTCCAACCGTAGAACCACCACAAGCAGCCCAAATTCCAACTTCTAAGGCTTCTTTTGTTGTTTCTATTAACTTCTCATCCTCATAGGATATTTTCCCGACCGGAACTGTTATAGCATGGTCGGTAAATAGACCTTTATACTCTAACCCCAAATCTAAAGAGACAATATCTCCCTCTTTTAATATTTTGTTTTTCTTAGGTATCCCATGAACTATCTCATTGTTAACCGAGATACAAATTGACGCAGGATATGGATATGATTCTCCTTCGGGTAAATAATTTAAAAAGGGAGATTTACCTCCAGCCTCTTTGATATATTTAGAGGCGTATAAATCCAATTCAAGGGTTGATATTCCTGGTTTAACATGTTTAGCTACTTTTTGTAGAATCTTAGCTAATATTTTCCCCCCCTCTCTTATCTTTTTTATTTCTTCTTCTGTCTTTATTATTATATTCATTCTTAAAAAATTAATTTATTATTGTTCCTTTAAATGGTTTGTTGTCTAAGTAATTTTTTAGATTATCAACCTCTTTACCATTTAACATTACAACTTCTAAACCTAAATTTTGAGCCTCACAAGAAGCAATTGGATCAAAAGGAATATTCCTTCCAGGGATCCAGTCATTAGGAAATAGGAGCATAAAGTCTATCCATTTAATTTTCTCTATTGGCTTAGCATCAGCTTCTTTTTTAGGATCTTTGTCATAAACATAATCTATGTTTGATAGATTAATTACTTTTTTAATGCCTAAACTTTTTGCAGCATGAACTGCGGCTAAGTCACTGCTATTACCCGGCCTCCAACCACCTCCAACAATCACTGGTTTAGTTGTTTCAGGTATTAAATCAGGATCAGTTATGATTTTATTAAACGCTAAATTACCAAAAGCCACTCTTATAAATTCTGCATTGGCTCTAGTTATAGCGATACCCAACCAATCCAAGTCTTCATTTGTAGGACTGACTATCTCTTTTAATGCCTCTCCATAGTCACGACAAATTTTTCCCCCACCAGTGATAAAAACAAATTCGTAACCCTTATCTACATATTCTTTAATTAAAGAAACAAATGATCTTACAAAATTAACATCTATTCCATTGGGCACTATAAGAGATCCACCCAAAGATACTACTATTTTTTTATTTTCCATAATATTAAATACTTAATTTTTCTATTAATCTATGATGAATATCCTCTATTGTTCCTTCCCCATCGACTTCAATATATTTAAAGAACGAATCATTTTTAACTTCTTCTAACATAGGAACTGTTAATCTGTCAAATTCATTGAGACGATTATTAATAGCTTCCTCTTTGTCATCAGCTCTTTCTCGAAGAAGCATTCTTTCTTTAACACTTTCTCTAGATACATCTATATTAATAACAACAGGATTATCTCTTTTAATATAAATTAAAAATTCCTTTATAATTGATAGTTGTTCTTTTGTTCTAGGAAAACCATCAAAAAACAAAATGGCATCTTCTTCTGTTTGTTTAATAGCTTCGTTAATAAACAAAGCATTAGTTAAAAAGTCTGGCTGGAATTGACCTCTCTCCATTGAAACTTCTTTTGCTACTTTTTGAATAAAGCCAGTGCCAGAAAAGAAAGAACGGAATATTTCTCCCATCACTATCTGTCTAATCTTTATATCACTATTTTGATTTATAAGATAATTTTTTAGAACCTCAATTTGAGTTCCTTTCCCCGACCCTGATCGTCCAACAAAAATAAAAGTATGTGGTTTATTATTCATAACCTAATTATATATAAAAAATACTAAAACCCCAACTTTTCATTGGGGTTTTAATATTCTCTCATAGATAGTTGGGCATCTGTCTTCTTAATTAAATCCAGAACCACAGAGACCACAATCAAAATTGAAGTTCCTCCGATAGAAAACGAAGTTATACCCGTAACCGATTTCATGATTAGAGGCAAAACAGCGATAACCCCCAAGAAGACAGCCCCCATCATTGTTGTTCTGTTTAAAATTTTTGATAGATACTCTCTAGTAGAAGCTCCCGGTCTAATTCCTGGTATAAAGGCTCCATTTTTCTGTAAATTAGTAGATACTTGTTCTGGGTCAAAAGTAACAGCAGTGTAGAAATAGGTAAACAAGAAAACTAATATAAAGTAAGTAATTGAATATACCCAAGTATTATTAACAAACCACAATAATCCTCTAGAGATTGATAACAAAGTTACATTAGCTGATGTTGCTAGAAAGTTACCTATCAATTGAGGGAAGAGTAAAATAGATAAAGCAAAAATTATAGGAATAACCCCAGCTTGGTTTATTCTAATAGGTAAATAAGTTTGAGTTCCTCCTGATACATGGTCGCCCCTTATTTGCTTTGCATAAGTCACAGGAACTGGTCTTTCTGCCTCACTAACAACAACGACTCCTGCTATAATTAAAATTCCAACAATAACAAACAAGAGATAAGTTGCTAAATTAGACATATCAAAAGTAAAGAGGAATTGAGAAAATGCTTGGGGGATACTTGCTACGATTCCAGCAAAAATTATAACTGAGACCCCGTTTCCAATACCAAACTCGGTCATCAATTCTCCAAGCCACATGATAAGCAAAGAGCCAGCTACTACTACTGAAACATTGGTAACCATTCCAAAAACAGATAGTTCACCAAGAATTCCCTGTTTACCCAAGAAGGCAAGTAATCCTAATCCTTGAACTAAAGCAAGCGGAACTGTAATCAAACGACTTATTTGATTGAATTTCTTTCTGCCTGCTTCTCCATCTTCCTGATACATTGCCTTTAAGCGAGGAGACATCATGGTCAATAACTGCATGATAATAGATCCTGTAATGTAGGGACCAACCCCGAGCATAATAATAGACAAAGTAGATAAACCACCACCAGAAAAGATATTTAAAACTCCGACAAACTGATTATTGTTTATAAAATTTTGAAGTTTTAAAACATCAACTCCGGGAATAGGAATAGATGAGAGTAATCTAAAAACAATTAAAATTCCTAAAACAAACAAAATCCTAGATCTTAGGATCTTATCGCTAAACATCATTTTTATTTTTTTCCAAACTATTTCCATTTTATTTAAAGATAATTACTTTATGGAACCTCCCGCTTTTTCTATTTTATCTTTTGCTTCTTTAGAAAATAGACAATCTGTAATTGTAAGTTTCTTATCAATGTCTCCATTAGCTAAAATTTTTACTTTAGGCAATTTACCATTTTCTAAACTTATTATTTTCTTTTCTAGTAAAGCCTTTCTATCAATTTTACTACCATCTTCAAAAACATTCAAAACCTCTAGGTTTAAAGCAAATGGTTTAACTGATATAGATTTAAATCTATATCCTCTTAATTTAGGTAATTTCTTTATGACATCTCTTATTTCTGGGCGTCTTTTATTACCAGCCCTAGCGGTCTGTCCTTTTCCTCCACGACCAGATGTTTTACCACGAGTACCACCTCGGCCAACTTGTCTAGCCTTCTTATTTGGATGTTCTCTTTTAATTAAATTCATTTGCATAATTAATCTTTTTTATCTTCAGCCTTTGAAGAATCTTCTACTTCTAAATTTTTTGAACCAATTCTTTTGTCTTTTAATTTCAACAAAGCTTTATAAGTAGCTCTTGCGTTGTTTAGTTTGTTTTTACTTCTAGAATTTATCTTTGCGGTTACGTTCTTTAAGCCAGACAAAATTAACATCTCTCTAACTGTACTTCCAGCTACCAATCCTTTATCCTTGTTTGGCTTAATAACAACGATAGAACTAGTATCTTTGGCTGAAACTTCATGAGCTATAGCCATGTTCTTATCTGTTTTAATCTTAAACATGCTTTTCTTTGCCTGACGAAGTGCTTTGTTTATTGCAATAGCGGTATCCCCCCCTTTACCTGTGCCCAATCCAATGGAACCCTTTTTGTCTCCAATAGCTATAGCAACTGAGAAAGTCATTCTTCTACCTCCTGCTACAACACGAGTAACACGACGAATGGAAACAATCTTCTGTTCAAAATCTGGCTTAGGTGTCTGGAATGTCCCTTTTGGAAGACGACCGCCGTCTCTTTTACCTTTGAAAGGTTGACGACCAAAACCATTTTTATTGTTTACTTCTTTATTTGTTTTGTCTGTATTTTCCATAATATTAAAAATCTAGTCCAGCCTCTCTTGCTGAATCAGCTAAGGCTTTTATCCGACCTGTATATTTAAATCCATTACGATCAAAAACACATTTCTTTATTTTTTTATCAATTGCTACTTTAGCTATTTCTTGTCCTACCATCTTAGCTCTTTCTGCTTTAGAACCAGTATCTTTTTTAACATCTGAAGCTGAAGCTAAAGTCTTTCCACTAACATCATCTATAACTTGAGCATAGATATAATTATTAGAACGAAAAACGGAAAGACGAGGTCTATCATTAGTTCCTTTAACTTTTGCTCTAATCTTTGTCTTAAGCCTTATTCTTTTTTCTACTTTTTTATTCATTCTAATTTTAATTATTTACTACTAAGCTGCTTTTTTACCTTGCTTTCGGCGAATTACTTCATCAAAATATCTAAAACCTTTTCCTTTATATGGTTCAGGTTTTTTACGAGCTCTAACACAAGCTGAGAAATGTCCGACTAACTCTTTATCTATTCCTGAAATAGTGATATTGTTCTTTTCTGCTGTTACTGTTAAACCTTCAGGTATTTCAATCTTTACTGGATGAGAAAAACCAAGAGCTAGGTTAAGAGTTTTCCCTGATACATCTGATTTAAAACCAACTCCTTCTAAAATTAATTTTTTAGAATATCCTTCATTAACTCCAATTATCATGTTCTTTACATGAGAAGCATATGTTCCCCATAGGGCATTAACTTTTTTGTCACCTTCTATATTTGGAACAAAAGAGATATTTTTTCCATCTATTTTAATTGAAACACTACCAGGAAAATCTCTTTTTAATGACCCTTTTGGTCCTTTAACAGAAAAAGTAGTTCCACTTAATGTGACTTCTGTATTTGATGGTATTTCAATTATTTGTTTTCCAATCCTGCTCATAAAATTACCAAATCTTAAATAAAGCTTCTCCACCAACCATTTCTTTGGAGGCTTGTTTATCTGTTAATATTCCCTTGGGGGTTGATAGGACAATCATTCCATAATTACTGACTTTCTTTTTTATATCTCTAGTCCCACAATATACCCTCTTAGAAGATTTTGATATTCTATTTACTCCGGTAACAGCAGGGACTCCATCTTCTTGATATGAAAGTTCTAACTCTAATACGGGAAAACCTTTTCTGTTTTTTTTATTAACTGATTTTAAATATCCTTCTTTAACCAAACAATCAGCGATAGCTAATTTTATTTTTGAAAAAGGAACAACTACAAACTCGTGCCCTCTAGCACTAGTGTTCTTAATCATATTTATCATGTTTGCTATTTGATCCATTCTGTTTAAGTTAGATTAAAATTGTAATAGAATTACCAGCTTGATTTTCTAACTCCTGGTAATGTACCTTCGTTAGCCATTTCTCTAAAGCAAATACGACAGATTCCAAAATCTCTCATATAACCATGAGCTCGGCCACAACGAAAACAACGATTGGTTTTTCTCGTACTAAATTTTACTTTTTTTAAATGTCTTGCTATTACTGATGTTTTTGCCATAAATAAAATACTTAATCCTTATCTAAGTGATATCTTATGTTTTTTCTTAAAACCCTACAAAGTGTCTTAAGGAGAAACATAGATCAGCTCAGCATCAGACTCGTAAATACTATCAAAAAGATTTATAAATGTCAACAAAAATTATTTCTTAAAAGGAATTCCTATCATCTCAAAAAAATCTAGAGCTTCAGCTTTTGTTTTGGCTGTAGTTACCATTGTAACTGCTAGACCAAAAACATCTTTAAGCTCTTCATCTCCAGTCTCTGGAAATATAGTATGTTCCTTTATACTCATTGTTAAATTACCAATATTATCAACTATCTTTCTATCAATACCACGAAAATCTTTGGTTCTAGGAATAGCTACGTTGATAAGCTTTTCTAGAAAACCATACATTCTAGCCCCTCTTAGGGTTACCATGACTCCGATAGGATCACCTGTTCTTATTTTAAAGCTAGCTATTGATTTTTTAGCACTTTTCAAAGATGGTTTCTGCCCTGTTATTTTAGAAATTCTGTCTCTAACTAAATCATTATAGTCTTTATTCTTTTTAATCCCTGATCCTGTCCCACTCGAAACAACAACCTTTACTAAACGAGGTGCAGATAGAACATTTTTGTAACCATACTTGGCTTTTAGAACTTCAAATGATTTCTTTTCTTTTTGTTTTATTGTTTCCATTTTCTAATTAATATTACCTTTTAATTACTCTCCTTTTTTGCTACATTCGAAACATCTATTGGCATAGCAATATCTATTATCTGACTAGGATCTCCTTTTTTCCTTGATTTGTGGGCTTTTTTTCTTACATTAACTCCTTCAACGATAACTTTATTCAAAGAAGGTAAAGCTTTAACTACTTTTCCCTTTTTACCCTTATCGGCTCCAGCAATAACTATTATATTGTCTCCTTTTTTGATTTTCATATTACTAAATAACTTCTTGAGCTAATGAAATAATTTTTTGATAACCTCTTTCGGCTAGTTCTCTAGGAATTGGACCAAAGACTCTTCCTGCCTTAGGATCCATTTTATCTTTTTCCAAAATAACTACAGCATTATCATCAAAACGAATATATGAACCATCTTTTCTTCTATATGATTTAACTGTTCTAACTACAACAGCCTGGCAAACATCCTTTTTCTTTATTATCTTTCTTGGCTCTGCAACCTTGATTGACAAGATAACTCGATCTCCAATAGAAGCATAACGACGCTTAGAAGAACCGAGAATTTTAAAGACTTTACCGATTTTTCCTCCGGCATTGTCTGTTATATTTACTATTGTTCCATCTTGAATCATACTTTTAAACTAATTAATTACTTTAAACTTCTTATCTTTAGAGATTGGACGAGTCTCTTCAATTTCTACAATATCTCCGATTTTCTTAACATTGTTTTCGTCGTGAGCTTTATATTTCTTTGTCTTCTTAATTCTCTTGCCATATTTTTTATGCTCAACGAAACGCGAAACTTTAACTACTACAGTTTTATCCATTTTATCAGAAGTAACTACTCCTTTTAAAATTTTATTTGTTTTCTTTTCCATAAATATTATCGTGAAACGACACGAGTATTAACTGGTAATTTAGTTCCGGCCTTTCTTAGAGCTTCCTTGGCTACACTTTCTGAAACTCCATCAACTTCAAAAATAATCCTTCCTGGTCTGATGTATAAACAGTATCCTTGTAAATCTCCTTTTCCTTTTCCCATACCAACTTCAGCTGCCTTAGCAGTGAAAGGTCTATCAGGAAATATTCTAATCCACATTTTTCCAACTTTTCCAAGGGCTCTTGAAGCTGCCTTACGAGCTGCTTCAACCTGGTTAGATCTAATTCTTCCTGCTGTTACTGCTTTAAGAGCAAAAGAGCCAAAAGAGACTGTTGTACCCCTTGTATCGGTAGAAACCTTAGACATATTTCTTCGTCCAGTCTGCCATTTTCTATATTTTACTTTCTTCGGAATTAACATATGGTTTATTTAAAATTTTGATTTTTGTTTGAATTAGACCCATTACCTTCAGAAAAAATTTCTCCTCGGTATATCCAAACTTTAATACCTATATCACCATAACTCATATGAGCTTTTTCTCTTGCAAAATCAACATCAGCTCTAAATGTTTGTAATGGAATTGAACCTCTCTTTATTTGTTCACTTCTAGCTATTTCTGCTCCTGACAATCTTCCTCCAAGATATATACGAGCTCCTTTTACTCCACGAGCTGACATTATTTTATCAATGGATTGCTTCATTACTCTTCGATATGGTAGTCTTTTTTCTAGAGCTTCTGCAATGGAACAAGCAACAATCGCGGCATCTGCATCAGGATTAGTAACTTCTACAATATCAAATTTAAAATCTCCTGGTATATCTACATTCTTACGATGAAGTGCTTTAACCATTTCACTTTTTATTTTTGCTACTCCTTCTCCAGATCTTCCTATTATCATTCCAGGTCTAGAAGTATGAACCATTATCTTTGTAGCTTTAGCATTTCTTTCTATTTCAATACCAGAGACATAGAAACCTCTCAATTTCTTTGCTAAAAACTCTCTGATAACAACATCACTCTTTAGAAGATTTTTATAATTTTCATCTCCAAACCAGCGTGATTTCCAATCACGAAGGGTAACTAATCTATGGGCATATGGGTGAACTACTTTTGACATATAATATTATTCTATTCCTTCTCTTCTGTCGACTTCTTAGTTTTTGGTTTAGCTTCTTTTTTAACTACTTTCTTTACTTCCTTCTTAATCTCTTTCTGTACCTTCTTTTCTGTATCTTTTTTCTCTACTAGTTTTAAAACTACATGGCTAGTTCTTTTGTTTATTCTAGAAGCGCTACCTCTAGCTCTAGGCATTATTCTTTTTAGAACAACTCCTTTATCTACTGTAACATTATCTACAAAAAGATCTTTTGGGTCAATTGAGCTATTATTATTTATTGCATTAGAAACTGCTGAATTTAACAACTTCTTTAAAGGTGAAGAAGCTCTTTTTGGTAAAGTATCAAGTAATACAAGAGCTTCGGCAACCCTTTTGCCTTTTATGAGTTCCGCTACAAGGCGAACCTTGCGGGGGGACTGTCTGTAATTTTTTAAAAACGCTTTCATTTTATTTTATTATTAATAATTTTATTTCTTCTTGCTATCTGTAACTGTCTTGGCTGCTCTTGCGGCTGAGATTTCTGCTTCTTTCTTCTTAGCCTCTATCTCTTTCTGCATTTTTCCTCCGTGTCTTATGAACTTACGAGTTGGAGAAAATTCTCCCAAGCGATGACCAACCATATCTTCACTGACTAAAACCTCCAAATGACTTTTACCATTATGGACTCCAAAAGTAAATCCAACCATTTCAGGAGATATAACCGAAGCACGTGCCCAAGTTTTAATAACCCCTGTTTCTAATGGTTTCTTTCCGGCTATCTTTTGCAAAAGCCTTTCATCTACATATGGTCCTTTTTTAATTGATCGTGTCATCTTAAATAATACAAGCTCCAAAAGAGCTCGTGGTTTTTATCTTATCAGATATAAAAATAAAGTCAAATTTTTTAGACAAATTAAAGCAAATGAATTATCTTAGGCAATAAAATTAAAACCGCAATTATACCCGCAAGAAAAGCTGAGAATAAAACTGCACCGGCTGAAATATCTTTAATATCCTTGGCAAAAGGATGATAACCAGGGCTTGTTAAATCAACATCTATTTCAATAGCACTATTTAATATTTCTGTAACTATAACCAAACCCATTGCAAATACTATTAAAGCCCATTCGGTATTGTTTATTTTTAAAACAAAACCCATATAAATAGCTAAAGCTGAAAAAAACATTTGAAACCACAAGTTGTGTGTTGAGCGAATCATAATCCCCAGCCCTCGCCAAGCTTTATCAGTACTCCTTATTCTAGCAAACAAAGAAAACTTCTTTTTATTTGAAATTTTTTCTTTTCCCTTTTCCATACATATATTATATATTTTTAAAAAATAAAAACAAAAGCCCCAGAATTTCTCTAGGGGTATGTTTTTGTTTTTATTATTTTTGTTAATTAAATCATTTACTTTTTATCATACTTATGTATACAGCCTTGTCTTTTTTTAGGCAGACCTTCACATTTTGGACAATAAGGTAATTGAATTAAAAACACCTCTCCTCCGCCAGAACACTGATCTCCAAACAAATTATAATGAATACTAATAGTGGCCTCGACATAAAGAATCTTTCCCTTACACCTTTTGCATTTTAGTATTTCTCCTTTGGTGTAGTGCCTCCTTTTATGTCTCTTAATAGTTCTAAAAAACTTTGCATAGGACATTTTATCTTCTGGAAGTTCCATTTCTTTATTTTTTAATTGTTAGTATTTCAAATTTACCTAATTGTGCACCTTTTATAGCAATCTGTCAATACGTCAAAAAACACCCCATTTCTAAGGTGTTTTTTGTAATAGATATTTTTATTTTTTCTTTCCAACTTTTCTCCTAGAAACAATCCACATATTTGAATATTTCTTTGGTGTTCTTGTTTTCTGTCCTTTTCCTGTTGGTTTACCCCAAAGGCTTTTAGCCTTTCTGGTTCCTCTTCCTTGTCTTCCTTCTCCTCCACCGTATGGGTGATCAACTGGGTTCATGACCGATCCTCTAACTGTTGGTCTAATACCTTTCCAGCGAGATCGTCCAGCTTTTCCAAAATTCTGTAATTTATATTCTGAATTAGAAACTTCTCCAACAGAAGCCCAAGCATTGTCAGGTATCTTACGAACTTCTGTTGAAGGCATTTTGATATTAGTATAGCCCATATCATTAGCCACAACTTGACCAAATACTCCGGCAGATCTGGCTAACTTTCCTCCATTACCCGCCTTAATCTCTATATTGTAAATAAATGTTCCGACTGGTAAAACCCTAAGAGGCAACCTGTTCCCAACAGAAATTGGAGCTTTTTCACTAACAATAAATGTATCCCCAACTTTAATTGATTTAGGAACAATGACATATCTCTTCTCTCCATCTTTGTAAACAGCTAGCCCAATAAAAGCATTTCTGTTTGGGTCATATTCAATGGAAGCAATTTTTGCAGGGATGTCATGCTTGTTATACATAAAGTCTATCTCACGATAAAGTCTTTTGTGTCCACCCCCTTTATGACGGGTCGTTATTCGGCCTTGGTTATTTCGTCCAACCGATCTTTTAAAACCCTTAGTTAAAGATTTTTCTGGTTTTTTCTTAGTCAAAACTCCACGATATGTAACCGTTGTCTGGTGGCGTCTTGATGGACTTGTAGGTTTATATTTTTTCATATTAAGCAAATGTTATTTTATCTCCTTTTTTCAAGTGGACGACTGCTTTTTTACCCCCTTGTTTAACACTTTCTCTTCCTTTCCTTGTGACTGTCTTGTCAGCTATTTGAGTAATTGAAACTTTAACAGGATTTACTCCGTAAACTTCCTTGATAGCTTTCTTTATTTCATTTTTGTTGGCTGAAGATACCACATCAAAAGTATATGTCCCTTTCTCAGCATAATTAGCACTCTTTTCAGTTATGCGAGCTTTCTTTATCAAAGGATGACTTTTTACTTTTTTTTGAGAGACTTCTTCATCCTTAGAAGTTATATTTTTTTTGGTTTTAGTTGTTGCCATATTATTTCTTTTCTATCTTACCTCCCAAAAAAGCAATGCTTTCCTTTGGCTGTGAGATAATAACATACTTAAAGCTAAGTAAGTCTATTGGGTTAATATTTTTGACTTCATCTATTTCCACATTTTTAATGTTAGAAAAACTCTTTTTTATAGTTTCAGTCTTAGCTGGAATGGTTATAAACAGATTAGGTTTTTTAGATCCGTATATTTTTTCAAATCCAGAAACTTTACTTAAATCTTTTATAACAGAAGTTGCGTCTTTGGTTTTAATTTCCTTCAATTTCAACTCTTCCAAGAAAAGAATTTGTCCTTTTTTGAACTTCTCAGACAAAACGGTAAACAAAGCTTTGGCTTTCATTTTTTTGTTTATCTTTTGTTTGTAATCCTTTTCATTTCGAGGGCCATGAGCAACCCCTCCACCTACCCAGATTGGAGATCTCTTAGATCCATGTCTTGCTCGGCCGGTTCCTTTTTGTCTCCATGGTTTTTTCCCAGTTCCACTAACTTCACCTCTTGTCTTTGTGTGAGCAACGGGAGTTCTGGCATTAGCTTGCATGGCTGTTACAACCTGGTGAACCAAGTCAGCATTCCATTTCAAACCAAATATCTCTTCTGGTAAAGATAATTTACCAACTGATTTACCTGTTTGATTAAAGACCTCAGTCTCTAGTACAACTTCGGTTTTTTTAACCTTCTTTTCTGATGGCACCTTTTTTTCTTTTGTTGTTTTTTCTTTTGTTGCCATAAAATTATCCAATTATTTCAACTAAAGTCCCTCGGCGTCCTGGAATAGCACCTTTGACTAGTAATTGGTTGTTATCTTTATCAACTCCGACCACTTCTAGGTTTTTTATTGTTATCCTGTCTCCACCCATTCGTCCAGCCATTCTCATTCCCTTAGGAACTTTGTTTCTTAAACCTCCACCGATAGAACCTGGCTCTCTTTCTGAGTGTTTTTGTCCGTGACTTCTTGGACCTCCAGCAAAACCATGTCTTTTAACAACACCTTGAAAACCTTTACTCTTAGAGATTCCTGAAACGGTCACAACATCTCCTTCTTTGAAAGCTTCAACGGTGATGACATCTCCTTCTTTTATTTCTTCTATATCTCTAAATTCTCTTAAGTGTTTGTAAGCTTTTTTGTCAGCTTCATTTTCTTGTTGAGATTTAGCTGAAACATGTCCAAGGTGAGCTTTAGTAGCTCGGCTTGTTTTTTGTTCTTCATAGGCTACCTGAACAGCTGTGTATCCATCAATATCAGGATTCTTAACTTGAGTAACTACCAAAGGACCAGCTGTGATTACAGTTACCGGTACGACAGTGCCATCTTCTTGAAAACACTGCGTCATTTGCATTTTTTTTCCGAGAATAAATTTCATAATTACATCATTTTGACATCTATATCAACACCAGATGGTAGTGATAGGTTTGTCAAAGCTTCTATTGTTTTAGGGTTTGGATTCAAAATATCAATAACTCGCTTATGAATTCTTATTTCAAACTGTTCTCTCGCATTTTTGAATACAAAAGAAGCTCGATTTACTGTATATTTCTTAATTTCAGTCGGAAGTGGAATTGGTCCAACTATTTTAGCATCATAACGTAAAGCGGTGTCAATAATCTGCTTGACCGAAGTGTCAAGTATCTTATTCTCGTAGGCTCTAACTCTGATTCTTAATTGAACCACCACATCCTCTTTGCCCTTCTTAGATTTTATAACTTTTGTTGTTGTCATAATTGAGTTGTAAGGTTTGTAAAGTCAAAAGTTTATAAAATATAACTTTTTAAAACTTATAAAACCTTATTACTTATTTGATGATTTTGGTTACAACTCCTGCTCCAACTGTTTTACCTCCTTCACGGATAGCAAAGTGCATTTGTTCCTCCATAGCTACTGGGTTAACTAATTTAACAGTAAGAACAACGTTGTCTCCTGGCATAACCATTTCTGTTCCTGCAGGTAATGTTGCCTCTCCAGTCACATCTGTAGTTCTAACGTAGAACTGAGGTTTATATCCTGTAAAGAATGGAGTGTGACGACCACCTTCCTCTTTCTTCAAAACATAAACATTACATTCAAACTCTGAATGAGGAGTAACTGATCCCGGTTGAGCCAAAACTTGTCCTCTGGTTACATCTTCTTTCTTTGTTCCTCTTAGAAGAATTCCAGCATTATCTCCAGCCATTCCTTCTTTCAAACTCTTGTTAAACATTTCTATACCTGTAACTGTTGTTTTAGAAGTCTCTCTTATACCAACTAGTTCAACTTCATCTCCAACGTGGACAATTCCTCTTTCAATCTTTCCTGTTACAACTGTTCCTCTTCCTTCAATTGAGAAGATGTCTTCTATAGGCATAAGGAAAGGTTTGGTAGTATCTCTTTCTGGAACCGGGATGTAAGAATCAAGAGCTTCAACCAATTCTAGTATTTTCTTTGCCCATTCATCATCGTTATTAGCAGATTCCAAAGCTTTTAAGGCTGAACCTCTAATAACAGGAGCTCCAGCTCCATCAAATCCTTGTTTGGTTAAAAGTTCACGAACTTCTTCTTCAACAAGGTCAATCATGTCTTTGTCATCAACCATGTCACATTTATTTAAGAAGACAACTATCTTAGGAACGTTAACTTGTTTAGCCAAAAGAATGTGTTCCCTTGTCTGTGGCATAACTCCATCAGTTGCAGCTACAACGATAATAGCCCCATCTGTTTGAGCAGCTCCAGTAATCATGTTTTTAATATAGTCAGCGTGCCCAGGCATATCAACGTGAGCATAGTGACGATTAGGAGTCCAGTACTCACTGTGAGAAAGAGCTATCGTTATTCCACGAGCTTTTTCTTCTGGAGCGTTATCAATTTCTTCAACTCCTTTAATTTTAGCACCAAAACCTTCCCCTTGTCGGGATAAGGTATTTAAAATAGCCGCAGTTAAAGTGGTTTTTCCGTGGTCAACGTGACCCATAGTTCCCACATTTACGTGTGGCTTGTCTCTGTTAAATTCTTCTGCCATATATTTTTATTGGTTGATAATTAAAATAAAAATTACGAGAAACCGTCTTTATTTAAACTACCAACATAAATTATTAATAATTAGCGTAAAACGCAGTTGAACTTCATCTTATACAAATATAAAAATATTGTCAACTTTTTTAGTCTTCTCCAACGCAAGATTACACCCAAATGTTCTTTGGTTCTAACACAAAAG
>CAZQUJ010000007.1:0-30937 GCA_964596605.1 uncultured Candidatus Saccharibacteria bacterium
CATCATTAGAAATTAGTTTGCCGACCCTTCGTATTTGGGGGTAAGGAGAGGGTTTTTTATTTCCAATAACTATATCATGTTTTTTATTTTAGTAAATACCCCCTCTTTTGTCTTTATGGTTTTTTACTATATAATGTTTATATGGATCCAGAAAAAAGATACAAATTAGTAGTTTTTGCACCAGAAGGTTATGCTGACAAAATACGAGAAGCTATGGGTAATGCTGGTGCTGGAAAGATAGGGAATTATTCTCATTGTTTTTTTACCACGAAAGGTATTGGAACTTTTAAACCCCTCGATGGAGCTAATCCAGTTATTGGTGAGATAGGAAAAATAGAAGAAGTTAAGGAAGATAGGATTGAAACTGTTTGTGAACCTGGAAGATTAAATGATGTAATTAAAGCTATAAAAAAAGTTCACCCTTACGAAGAACCGGCAATTGATGTATATTTGATTGATGTTTTTGAGTAAATATTTATATTTTAAAAATTTTAGATTATAATTAAAGAGGTCTTAATATTATTAGAAAATCAAAATAAAAAATTATGAAAAAAGGATACAAAGAAAACATTGAAGAATTAACACTAGAAAATGATAACTTCAGAAAAGTTTTATACACCGGAGAACACTGTCAATTGGTTTTGATGAGTCTTTTGCCAAACGAAGAAATAGGATCTGAGATTCATGAAAAAAACGATCAATTCTTCCGTTTTGAAGAAGGAGAGGGCAGAGTTGTAATAAACGAAACAGAATACAATGTGGTAGATGGTGATGCTGTTATTGTCCCAAGCGGAGCAAGACATAATGTTATCGCCGGAGAAAAAGGATTAAAACTTTATACAATTTATTCTCCAGCTCATCATAAAGATGGAATAATCAGAAAGACAAAAGAAGAAGCAGAAAGTAACGAGGCAGAATTTGATGGAATAACTACAGAATAAAAAGAAGCGGCGCCTATGATTAGGCGCCGTTATTTTTATTAAACTTATGAAAAAAAAGATAGGCTAAGCTGCCACTTTTTTTATTTCTGACAAACAGTCGACCATAGTTTTGGTTTGGACTATTTGTATTTCTTTTCTTAATATCACCGTAAAAATATTTGATATTCTTGCCGGGTAGGTTTCGTGACAGTTATAAAGAATCACTACATCCGGGTTACTGTCTTTGAGGATGAAAATAAGATCCTCTTTGGCCAAATTTGTACACTTTAAGTGTATAAATTTCAGAAAGATACCAAGATTCTTTCTCTTAATAAATTCTTTGACTTCATCTTCAAATTTTTGGGTTTTTGTTTTTTTGATTTTTCCCGAGATAATAAGAATTCTTTTTTCCATGTTTATTAAATTTTAGTTCTATGTCATTATAAATTATTTTCCCGCAAAGTCAAGTTTAAGTAATTTATTTCTTAAAATGATATAATTACATTAATGAAAAATAAAACTTCAAAAGATAATATTTTCTATACCCAAAAGGGAGACAATGGAAAAACATCCGTATTTCATTGTGACCAAAAAAGGATTTCCAAAAGCTCAGTTTTGATAGAAGCTTTAGGTTCTTTAGATGAACTTAATTCTTTTTTGGGTTTAATAAAATTAGAAGAAGTTAAAGATATTAATTTTAAAAAATTAAAGTTTGATAAAATTCTAGAAAATATTCAACAAAATCTTTTTATAATTCAAGCAGAAATTGGAGGGTCTGATATGTCTATAAAAAAAGCAGAAATAAATAAAATAGAAAAAATTATAGATGAAATTTCTTCTTGTGTTCCACCAATAAATAGTTTTGTTTTGGCAGGGGGTTGTTTGGCTAGTGCTAAGTTAGATTATGTAAGAACTCTTGCTCGTAAAACGGAAAGGAGGGTAGTAGCGGTTAAAGATGAGAAGATTAAAAAGGTTGGAGACAGTACAATTTCATATTTAAATAGATTATCTAGTCTTCTTTATGCCATGTCTCGTTTTGCTAACTTCTTTTATAAAAACAAAGAAAAATTTCCTCACTATGGTAAAAAATAAAATATGAACGAAGAAGATAAGATTTTAGTTGAAGAATATATAAGTGGTGATGAAACCGCTCTGAAAACATTAATTGATAGGTATTTCCCATCAATATATAACTACATATCTCGTTTAGTATCCACGGAAGAAATAGATGATTTAGTTCAAGACACCTTTGTAAAAATTTGGAGAAATATAAAAAAAGTAGATTTTAACAAAGCTAGTTTTAAAACCTGGATTTTTACCATCGCTAGAAATAGAGTTATTGATTATTTAAGAAAAAAGAAAACAATAAGTTTTTCAGCAATGAATAAAAAGGATGAATCTTTTTCTGAATCAATTATAGATGAAAGCTCTTCTATAGAGGCTCAGATTTTAAAAACAGAAGATGTAAATCAGTTAAACAGGGCGCTAGGTGAAATAGATGAAACACATAGAGAAATTTTAATTTTGCACTATCAAGAGGATATGTCTTTTAAAGAAATAGGGCAATTACTTGATAAGCCATTAAATACCGTAAAGAGCTACCACTATCGAGCAATATTGAAATTGAGAGATATTTTAAAAGGAATGCACCAAAATTGATTTATATCCGTATATTATAGTGTAATGGAAAAAGATTTAAATTCGCTATTTAAGAAAATTACTTTTGAACCAAACTTGTCTTTAAAAGACAGGGTTTTTGAGGCGATAAACATAAGAAAGAAAAAAAATGCTCACCAAAAGACTTTGATCTATCTTGGATCTAGTCTGGTTTTTCTCGTTGGGAGTATCTTTTCTTTCCAATTTTTGATTAGAGGACTTAAATCTTTTGGTTTTTTTGAATATGTATCTTTAATTTTTTCTGATGGTTCTGCATTATCTTTGATTTGGAAAGACTATCTTCTAACCCTAGTTGATTCTTTACCGGTAGTTAGTCTTGGCTTATCATTGTTCTTATTGTTTTTGCTTTTTGTGTCTATCAAGAAGGTCTCTTATTATAATTATAATTTAAAAGCTTTAGCTTAAAAATATTATGGAAAAATTTTTTAAAAAGATTTTTGAATCAAAAACTTTTAAAATTGTTATTAGCGTTTTAGGTTTGCTGGTTTTAATTTTATTTGCTTTCAGAACAGGAATATCTGTTGGTCACAAGAAAGCAACCTTCCGTTGTGATTGGGGGAGGAACTATGAAGCTAATTTTGGTCCGGCAAGACCAGGTCCTGAAATGAGGGATTTGTTTATGGATCCTATGTCAAATGCTCATGGCACAATAGGGAAAATTATAAAAATAGATTTGCCTAGTATTGTTGTTTTAGACGAAAAGGAGAATACAGAAAAGATAGTTTTGATAGATGAATTAACTGAAATACGAAAAGCCAGAGATCCATCTAAGCAAGAAGAATTGAAGATTGATGAAAGGGTTGTTGTTATTGGTGAACCAAACTCTCTTGGTCAGATAGAAGCAAGATTTATAAGATTATTTCCTGTTCCTCCTATGGATTTAAGGATTAAATAAAAAAATGAAAAAAATAAAAGTGTTTATTAAAAAATATAAGTTTCTTAGCGCTGTCATTCTTCTTCTAATTATAGGATTAGTTATATTCTTTGTGCTTAAGCCTAAAGATAAAGCAGAAACTAACCATACTTTAGCCAAAGTTAGTCGCGGGGAAATAACAACAACCGTAACAGGAACTGGGCAGGTTGAATCTCTTAATAGTTTAGAAATAAAACCAGAGACTTCTGGCAAGGTTAATTATGTTGGAGTAAAAGAAGGTCAAGAGGTCAAAAAAGGAACATTGATAGCAAGTATCGATTGCAAGGATCAAAAAAATTCTTTAGAAAGTGCAAGGTTATCTTTGAAAAAATTAATAACCCCAGATTCTTTGTCTGTTTTAAAAGCAGAGAATAGTTTAGATAACTTATATAATTCTAGCTGGAATGATTTGACTTCTTTCATGAATGATACTAATAGTATGCTCGAAGAGATATCAGATTTTTATACCTCAGATGGATTTTTAGGTTATAAAAGCACTATGTCATTAAAATCTACTGGCCAAGAAAAAGTAAATTCTTCTCGGGACTTATTTGAACAAGCCGAAAGAAAATTTGATGATCTCGAGGAAAAATATCACATGTTGTCTAAATTAAGTGACAAACAAGAAATATTAGAATTAATGAACGAAACCCTAGAGATAGCAAAAATAATTTCAACATCAGTCAAAGAAACAGAAACAGTAACCAATTATGTTATTGAACGAAAAGATGAATCTTTAGCTGACAGTGAATCATCTTCAGCTAGAAAAAATATTTCTTCCTGGTTAGAAAAAATAAATAGTTATGTGAATACTCTTAGTTCCGACATTAATTCTATAGTTGAAAGTACAAAATCTTTAGAAGAAACAAAAGCTGGGGGAGCAGATGAATTAGATATTAAATCATCTGAACTCTCAGTTCAAAACAAGCTTGATGCTTATAATGATTGTTTTACCAGAGCTCCCTTTGATGGAGTAATAACTAATCTAACGGCTAAAGTGGGAGAATCTTCAAGTTCATATGGAACTCTCATAACCAAACAAAAAATAGCTGTTGTTTCTTTGAATGAAATAGATATTGTTTCGGTAAAAGAAGGGCAAGAAGTTAAGTTAACATTTGATGCAATTAGTGATTTAACTATTTCTGGAACTGTTAATAAAATATATTCAGTAGGTAATGTTAATTCAGGAGTTGTTTCCTATGATGTCGAGGTCATCTTTAACCAGGATGATGAAAGGGTTAAAACAGGTATGAGTGTAAATATTGAAATAATCACTAATTTTAAAAAAGATATTTTAACTGTTCCAAGTGAAGCTATTAGTTCTAGGAATGGAAAATCATACATAGAGACATTTGAAGTTTCTAATAATCAGGTAATTAAAAAAGAGGTTGAGGTTGGAATAACAGATGACTCTCTGACAGAAATAGTTTCTGGATTAAATGAAGGAGATCAAGTAGTACTGAAATCAACATCAGGACAAACGAATTCATTTTCTAATGATTCAAAAAACAGCAGGAATGCAGGAGGAATAGTTCCTCCTGGAATGGGAGGATCAGCTATGGGTCCAATGATGAGATAATATGATTGAAGTAAAAAATGTAACAAAAACATATAATCCTTTTGGACCAGAGCCTTTTCAAGCTCTTCGTGGGGTTAGTTTTACCATAAGAGATGGAGAGTTTGTAGCTATTATGGGGCCTTCCGGTTCTGGTAAATCAACCCTAATGCATATTTTGGGGGCATTAGATACACCAACTAGCGGAAAATATTTTCTTGATGGAAAAGATGTTTCTACTTTGTCGGATGACCAGTTGGCAGATATAAGACAAGATAAAATAGGTTTTGTTTTTCAGTCTTTTAATCTTTTGCCGAGAACAACGGTTATAAAAAATGTAACACTGCCTTTAGTTTATGAAGGTATACCAAAACAGGAAAGGGAAAAAAGAGCAATTGAATCTCTTAAACATGCTGGATTAGATGAATCTCATTTTAATCATTTATCAAACCAACTTTCTGGTGGTCAAATACAAAGAGTAGCCATAGCTCGAGCCTTGGTCAATAATCCATCTATTATTTTAGCCGATGAACCAACAGGCAATTTGGATACAAAAACTGGTGATATTGTATTGGAGACATTTAAGAAACTAAATAAAGAATATGGTAGAACTATTGTTTTAATTACTCACGAACAAGACGTAGCTGAACATGCAGATAGAATTCTTTTTATTAGAGATGGTCTTCTAACTGATAAATAAAATATGAAAACAAAAGATTTAATTCATGAGACATTAATGGCCCTAAAATCAAACAAAGCAAGAACTGGTTTGACAATGCTTGGTATTGTTATAGGTATAGCTTCTGTTATAACAATGACTGCTATTGGAAATGGAGCAAAAAAAAGTGTAACTGATAGTATTGAATCAATAGGGGCTAATTTGGTAACTGTTTCTCCTGGTGCTATTAGAACATTTGGGGGGCCTCAGGGTTCAAGAGGAGGGGCTAAAACTTTAACAATAAATGATGCCGAAGCGATAGCTTCAGAGATTGATCATATTTTAACTGTTGCTAAAGTAGTAAATTCTCAACAACAGATAGTTGCTTATGGCAACAATACAAATACAAGTATTGTAGGAACAGAACAGTCTTATTCTTCAATAAGAAACATAGAAATTTCAGAAGGAAATTTTATATCTGATCAAAATGTAGAAAAGACAGCCAAAGTAGCAGTTCTAGGTGCAACCGCTAGAGATGATTTGTTTGGAGAAGATGAAACTAATATAGTCGGAGAGAAGATAAGGATATCGGGAACTGAATATAAAATAATTGGAGTGACCGCTTCAAGTGGTGGATCTGGAATTATGAGTAATGATGATACGGTTTATATTCCCTATACCACAGCCCAAAGATATTTGACGGGAAATAAATATCTATCAAGTATCTATATCTCAACAGAAAATTCTGATTATTCCTCACAAGTTCAAAGTGAAGTCGAAACCCTGCTCTTGAAGAGACATAAAATAAGTGATCCAAATAATGCAGATTTTTCTACCTCAAATCAAGCTGACATGATAGAGACAGTTTCCGAGGTTATTGGAACATTTACTGCTTTCTTGGCAGCCGTGGCAGCAATTTCTCTAATTGTTGGAGGAATTGGTATTATGAATATGATGTTAACAACAGTAACAGAAAGGACAAAAGAAATAGGTCTAAGAAAATCAATCGGAGCTAAAAAAAGAGATATCAATAATCAATTTTTGGTTGAGGCAACTACCTTAACTTTAATAGGGGGAGTCATAGGGGTAATTTTGGGTTGGCTGGTTTCTTTTGTTCTTAATTATTTTAAGGTGGTAGATACTCAAGTTTCAATAGGTTCAATTCTTTTGTCTTTTGGTGTTTCTGCTTTAATTGGTATAGTTTTTGGATATTACCCAGCTAGAAGAGCAGCTAAATTAAACCCTATAGATGCTCTTCGCTACGAATAATTTACTAGGATTTCTTTATTTCTTTAGTTATAATATTCTTATTAATCTTAAAATAAAATTATATGGCTAAAAAAGATAAAAAAGTACAATTTCGTTCAAATCGTATTTCGTGGGATGAGTGTTTTATGAGAATGGCTCATTTAATAGCTGAGAGATCTCCAGATCCTTCAACTCAAGCTGGTGCTATTATTGCCAATGAAAATAATATTGTTGTTGGGGTGGGGTATAATGGTTTGCCAAGGGGTGTTGAGTTAGAAGAAGTTCCTTGGGAAAGGGAGGGTGATTTTGAAAACACAAAATATCCATATATTTGTCACGCAGAAGAAAATGCTGTATACAACTCCAATAGTGGTACTAAAAATTGTAAAATATACTGCACTCTTTTTCCTTGCAATGAATGTGCTAAGACAATTATTCAAAATGGGATAAAAGAAGTTATTTATGATAGCGATAAATATGCAACTGATCCTAAGTTTAAAATAAGTAAAAAATTGTTTAAATTGGCTAATATAAAATTAAGACAATACTCTTCTAAAAAAAATGAAAAATAAAATGATATTAGCAATAGTTGGATTACCCGGTTCTGGCAAGTCAGAAACTATAGCATATTTAAAAGAAAAATTAGGTTGGCCTAAAATATATTTTGGTGATGTGACTTTTGATAGGATGAAAGAGAGGGGAATTGAGATTAATGAAGCCAATGAAAGAGAGATGAGAGAAAGTATTAGACGAGAGCTAGGTATGGGGGCTTATGCTGTTTTAAATATGCCAAAAATAAAAGAACTTTTTAAAGATGGCAGTCTTTTTATAGAAAGTCTGTATAGCTGGGAAGAGTATATAGAAGTAAAAAATACCTTTGGGGATTCATTTAAGGTTTTAGCAATTTATGCTTCTCCTGAAACTAGAATAAATAGATTAAAAAATAGACCGGTCAGACCACTAACAGAAGAAGAATTAATATCAAGAGACTATTCTCAGATAGAGAATCTTCATCAGGCTGGACCGATTGCTCGAGCCGATTGGACTGTTGTGAATGAAGGATCTAAAGAGGATTTAGAAAAAGAATTAGATAAAGTAATTTTTCAAATTAAATCTTTAAATATTCAGTAAAAGAATAATCAAACTCATTTTTTTCATCAGAAAAGAATTTTTCTTCTTTTGTCTTTCGCCATTTGTTTTTATCTATAACAGGGAAGAAGGTGTCTGCATCTGTAAAAGATGCTTCAACATGAGTGATATATAATTTGTCAGCTTTGTTTATAAAAAGATTATAGATTGTTCCTCCGCCTATGATAAAAATTTCACCTTTTTCATCTCTAAGATTATTTTCTAATTCTTCTATGGAATGAAAAACTTCAATATCTTCTCCTTTAAAATTATTATCTAATGTCAAGATAATGTTTCTACGGTTTGGTAAGGGTTTGCCAATAGATTGAAATGTTTTTTGACCCATAACAACTGGGTGGCCAGTAGTTATTTCTTTAAAGTGTTTTAAATCGGCTGGTAAACTCCAAAGAAGTTTATTATTTTTACCTATCTCATTATTCTTACCAATAGCTGAAATTATAGATATCATATTTTTAGATTATTGACTATTTCTTTTGCAATCTCTTCAATTTGTTCTTCTTTATTTTCTTCTTGTCTTTTATTTGTCACTCTAATAATGGTTTGGTTTGTGTATTTGTTCTGTTATTTCTTCGGCTTTTGTCTCTTTTTCTACTCGGATTATAACTTCTTGTTCGTTTTTAGGGTCATTAAAACTTGGTTTGGTGTTCTCTTTTATTCTTCTTTCTTCTAAATTTGCCCAAATATCTTCTGGACTAGAAGAAACAAATATTCTATTTCCAGGGGCTATACCCATAGTCAAAGCTCCTTCTTTTAAGTTGTTAATTGCTTTTTCTAAAAGTTCCTGGTTGTCCCACTCCAAGCATGCTCGTATTAAGTCTATTTCTGAGCGATCAAGAATAACTATTTTTCCTTCAGTAAGAAGCTGTTTAATATGAGCATCGTATGAGCGATTTAATTTAGCAGACCATACTTTTGATATATGGTCTATTTTATCTTTATCCCAAGATCCATCTTTGCTACATTTCCTTATTAAAACACCAAGTCTTTTTATACTTTCAGTGTCGTTATATCTAGTATATTTTACTCTAACAATATCATCTGGATTTTTGCCCTCTTCTTTGAATTTTTCTTTTAAAATCTCAATTACTTTATTTACAATACTTGTTTTGCCTACTCCGTCTGGTCCATCAATAGAAATTAGATTAGGAATATTTTTTAATCCCTCATAATTTTCCTTAAATTCTTTTTGCCGTTCGAAGAATTCTCTCATGTGATGATTATAACACATAAAAGGGTTTTTATTGAAAAATACAAGTTAGCAATAATATCCAACATGGTTGCAAGTATTGATTTATCCTTATTTTGTAAGAATAATATATGTATATTCTTGACAACTCAATGTTTTAGATTTAAGGTGTAAAAAACAATCTAAATTAATATTTATGGAAATAGTAAAACCCTCTTTTAAAATTCAGGGCAGGATTAACGGTGATCAGATTTTGAAAAATTTAGAGAAATATGGTCATACCTGCTACAAGTCAGAAAAAAAAATTACTCCTGATTCTGCTCGGCAGTTCTCAGAAAAGATCCTCAGAAGTGGACATGAATCTGTGATCGAACACGAGAAAATAACTGTTCGAATCATTTGCGATCGCGGTGTATCTCACGAGATAGTGCGCCACAGGATTGGCTCATATTCTCAGGAGTCAACCCGTTATTGCAATTACAATTCTGATGGAATAACGGTGATAAAACCGTTCTTTTTTGCTCAAGATCCCGAGAGGTATAAAATTTGGTTAAGCACTATGGAAGCTTGCGAGACTGCATACAAGACATTGATTTCACGGGGCGCTAGCCCGCAAGAAGCAAGAAGTGTTTTGCCAAATTCCTTAAAAACAGAAATCGTGGTTACTTTTAATTTAAGGGAATGGAGACATTTCTTTAAACTCCGTTGCCCAAGGGCGGCTCATCCCCAGATGAGAGAGATTAGTATTCCGCTCCTGAAGAAATTTCAAGGACTAATCCCCGTAATATTTGATGACCTTATTTTTGAGTTGTGAGACTAGGATCCAAGAGATCCTCATTATTTATGATGAGGATCTTTTTTTTTACCATAAAAATGATAAGATGTTATTGTGGACTTAAAATAAAGCATAATGAAAGTTAAAGTTAAAAGAATAAATAAAGATTTTCCCCTACCTATATATCAAACAAAAGGAGCAGTAGCCTTTGATTTATATTCTAGGGAAGATGTTATAGTTAAACCTAAAACAGTTGAAAGGTTGCCAACAAATGTAATAATAGAAATCCCCAAGGGTTATATGTTGGAAATAAAAGATCGTTCTAGTACTTTAAAGAAAACAGGATTATTAGTTTCAACTGGTTTTATAGACAATGACTATTGCGGAGAAGAAGATGAAATTTTATTACAGGTATACAACACAACCGAACAAGACGTAAAAGTTGAAAAAGGAGACAGATTGGGGCAAGGAGTTTTCATAAAAATAGAGTTGGCTGAATGGGAAGAAGTTGAAAAAATGGAAAATCAAAGTCGTGGAGGGTTTGGCTCTACTAATAAATAATATGAAAGAAAGGATTGAAAAAATAATTAAAGAAGTTTTGAAAGATCTTGGAATAGAAGATGCTTCTTTTAATATTGAACATCCAGAAGATTTGAAGAATGGAGATTATTCAACAAATGTAGCTTTGGTTTGTTCAAAAAACTTAAGTAAAAATCCACGAGAAACATCAGAACTAATTAAAGGAGGAATAGAGAAGAATCTACCGAAAGATATAGAAAAAATAGAAATAGCCGGTCCTGGTTTTATTAACTTCTTTCTTTCCAGAGATTTTTTTGTAGAGAAAATAAATCAAATTTTGGAAGAAGGTGATAATTGGGGAAGAAACAAAATTTTAGATGGTAAAAAGGTTATGATTGAATACACCGACCCAAATCCATTTAAGCCATTTCATATTGGGCACTTGATGGCTAATGCGGTAGGCGAATCTATTTCTAGAATTATAGAATATTCGGGGGCAGAGACAATAAGAGCAAACTACCAAGGAGATATTGGTCTTCACGTAGCTAAAGCTATTTATGGTCTTAAAAATTTTGGCTTACCAGAAGAATTTAAATCTGTTTCAGAGAAAGCCATTTACATTGGACAGTGTTACTCAAAGGCTAGTAACCTTTATGATGAAAATCCTTTAGTAAAAAACGAAATAGATGCTTTAAATAAAAAAGTATATGAGCATGATGATGAAATAAAAGATATTTACGATTGGGGAAGGGAGATAACTCTAGAAGCTTTCGAGGTTATATATAAACTTTTAGATACAAGTTTTGATTATTATTTTTTTGAAAGTGAAGTAATTGAAAAAGGTTTAAAAATAGTTAAAGACAATATGGGCCATATTTTTGAGGAATCAGAAGGAGCTATTGTTTTTCAAGGTCAAAAATATGATCCTAAACTACACACTAGGGTTTTTGTAAACTCACAAGGGATTCCTACTTACGAAACAAAAGAAATAGGTTTAACTTTAACAAAGTTTGAAAAAGAAAATCTTGATTTGTCTATTGTAACTACAGCCATAGAGCAAGCTGAATACATGAAGGTTGTCCAGAAAGCTATTTCTTTAATTTATCCAGAGATGGAAAAAAAGATGAAGCACATTACTCATGGGATGATGAAATTAGTTTCAGGAAAAATGTCTTCCAGAAAAGGTAATATCATAACTGGAGAATCTTTAATTAATGATTCTATTTCAACCGTTTTAGAAAAAATAAAAGACAGAGAATTTAGCGAAGAAGACAAGAAAGATATCTCAGAAAAGGTTGGTATCTCAGCTTTGCGCTACTCAATATTAAAATCTTCTTTAGGTTCAGATATAATTTATGACTTTGAAAAATCAATTTCTTTTGATGGAGACTCTGGTCCATACTTACAATACACTGCTGTAAGAGCAAATTCCATCTTGGAAAAATCTAGTAATTTTAATTTAGAGGGGAGGGGTAATATTCCAAGTGGAGTTTCAATACTAGAGAAAAAAATATATCAGTTTCCAGAAGTTGTAGAAAAATCATATCTTAATTTAGAACCTCATCATATCGTTAAATATTTAACTGAATTAGCTAGTTGTTTTAATATATTCTATGGTCAGACAAAAATCTTAGATGAAGGAAATAATTGTATGGAATATAACCTAAAACTGATAAAATCTTTCTATCAGACGATGGAAAACGGTCTTTGGTTGCTGGGAATAAAAATACCAAAGAAAATGTAGTCTAAAAATTGTTTTTATGTTATTATACTAAGTAGCCATAAGAAGTTATCCCTTCTTTCTCTTGGTAAACCAAGACGGCCCTGGGAAGAAATCTGCAAAGAGAGTAGAACCTAGCGGGTAAGCCCGAAAAAGCTGTAATGAGCCCCGTTTTGGGGAAAATAAGGTGGTACCACGGAAACCCGTCCTTGTATAATAATTTTTTTGTTATACGAGGACGGGTTTTTATTTTATAATGTTTAATAATATAAATATGGATCAAGAAAAAAAAGAAACAAGCAAATCAGCAGGAGCCCTTAGAGAAGAAAACATTTTAAATTTTTGGAAGGAAAATAAAATTTTTGAAAAAAGTTTAGAAAAAGAATCTCATAATGGAGAGTATGTTTTCTATGAGGGTCCCCCTACGGCTAATGGCAGACCCGGAATTCATCACCTAGAAGCTAGGGCTTTTAAGGATGCTATTTTACGTTACAAGACAATGAAAGGTTATCATGTCGCTAGAAAAGGCGGCTGGGATACCCACGGTCTTCCAGTTGAAATTCAGGTAGAGAAAAAATTAAACCTTGAATCCAAAAAGGCTATAGAAGAGTATGGTATTGATAAATTTAATCAAGAGTGTAAGGAAAGTGTTTGGGAATATACAGATTTATGGTCTAGATTTACAGACCGTATTGGTTTTTGGGTTGACCAAAAAAATCCTTATATTACTTATCATAATAAATACATAGAATCAGTTTGGAATGTTATAAAAGAAGCTGATAATCAAAATTTACTTTATAAAGACTACAAAATAGTTCCATGGTGTCCACGTTGCGGAACAGGTTTATCATCTCATGAGTTAGCTCAAGGATATCAAGATGTTAAAGATATCACTGTCTACGTTAAGTTTAAATTAGATGAAAAAAATTCTATTTTAGTCTGGACAACAACCCCTTGGACTTTACCATCCAACGTAGCTTTGGCAGTAGGAAGGGAAATAGACTATGTTAAAGTAAAACAAAATGATGAATTTCTAATATTAGCTAAAAGTAGACTTTCTATTCTAGAAGGAGAGTATGAGGTAGTAGAAAAATTTAAGGGCGAAAAATTAGTTGGTCTAAATTATGAACCTCTATATCCATATACAAAGAATTTAATAAACGAAGAAGAAGGAAAAAAAATAAGTAATGCTTATAAGGTGTATGAAGCTTCTTTTGTGACCACAGAAGATGGAACTGGCGTGGTGCATATTGCTCCTATGTATGGACAAGATGACTTTGATTTGGGAAACAGGGTTGGCTTACCAAAACATCATTTAGTTGAATTAGATGGACATTTTGTTAAAGGAACAGATTTTCTATCTGGACGTTTTGTAAGAGACGAAGATGTTGCCGTGGATATAATTAAAGAATTAGCTGGTAGAAATTTACTTTACAAAAAAGAAAAATATGAACACACATATCCTCACTGTTGGCGATGTAAAACAGCTTTAATATATTACGCTCGTGATTCCTGGTATATCAAAATGTCTAGTTTAAGAGAGAAAATGGTATTGGAAAATAAGGACATTAATTGGGAGCCATCATATATTAAAGATGGAAGATTTGGAGAGTGGCTTTCTGATATTAAAGACTGGGCTATATCAAGAGAAAGATATTGGGGAACTCCTTTGCCTGTTTGGAATTGTCCCGTCTGTAATAAAAATATTACAGTTGGTAGTTTGGCAGAGCTAAAAGAAAGAAGCCCAAAATCAAGTAATAGCTACTTTATTATGAGGCATGGACAAGCTGAAAATAATGTTGGCCAAGAAGTTTTGCCAGATGACAAAAATCAACCTCTAACAGAAACAGGAAGGAGACAAATAGAAGAAAGTCTAGAAAAAAATCCACTTGATCAAATAGATTTAGTTATTTCTTCTGATTATCTCCGAGCCAAACAAACAGCAGAAATGGTTTGTCAAAAAATTAATTATCCAATTGATAAAATTATTTATGATGAAAGAATCGGTGAAGCAACAATAGATTCTTCGTTTATTGGAAAAGACAAAACTGATTTTAAACAATATTACAACTATGATTTTCTAGATAAACCATTTTTAAAACTAAATGATGGAGAAAATTTTGCGGAGTTGGTTAAACGGGTTGGAGGTTTTATTTATGATATAGAAGAAAAATATCAAAACAAAAAGATATTAATAGTTGGACATCAATGTGTAACTATGGCTCTTAGTTTTATCAGCCAAGGTATGTCGTTTGAAGAACTTTCTAGTCATACCGATAGTCTGGGATTTTTGCAAAACGCGGAAATTAAGGAGTTTAATTTTAATCGATTGCCACATAACAGAAACTATGAGCTAGATTTACATAGACCTTATATAGATGAATATCCTTTATTTTGTCAGTGTGGAACAAGATTAGAAAGAACAAAAGAAGTTATGGATGTCTGGTTAGATTCAGGTTCTATGCCTTTTGCTCAAAGTCATTACCCATTTAGTACAAAAGATATTGCTTATCCTGCAGACTTTATAAGCGAAGGAATAGATCAAACTAGGGGTTGGTTTTATACCCTTCATGCTGTTGGTAACATTATGGGAAGAGGTAAAGCCTTTCGTAATGTTATTTGTCTTGGTTTAATATTGGATGCTAATGGTAAAAAAATGTCTAAATCTTTAGGGAATGGGGTTGATCCCTGGGAAATGATGGATAAATATGGAGTAGATACACTTCGACTTTGGATGTATTCAGTCAATCAACCTGGTGAACCAAAAAACTTTGACGAAAAAACAGTATCTGAATTAAATAATAAATTCTTTAATTTGCTCTATAATGTTTTGGCTTTTTATGAACTCTATAGAGACAAAAAGCTAGAAATGAATGAAAAAGTAGAAAGTAAAAATGTTTTGGACAAATGGATTTTTTCTAGATTAACTGAATTAAATAAAGAAGTAACTTCTGGTATGGATAACTATAAATTACTAGAACCAACTAGGGCTATAAAATTATTTATAGATGATCTTTCAACCTGGTATTTAAGAAGATCAAGAGACAGGATAAAAGAAGGAGATGAGGAAGCTAAAAAAACGCTATATTACGTATTGAAAAATCTGGCTAAAATATCAGCTCCACTTGCTCCTTTTTCATCTGACGATATTTGGCAAAAATTAAAGACAGAAAAAGATGAAGAAAGTATTCATCTTGCAAGTTGGCCTAATGTAAGTTTTTTCTACGAAGACACTATAAAAGAAATGGCTGAAGTTAGAGAAGTTGTAACTTTAGGTTTACAAGCTAGACAAAAAGCCTCAATTCCGGTTCGTCAACCTCTATCTGATTTGATGGTTAAAAAATATAAGTTTGAACAAGACTATGTTGAAATAATAAAGGAGGAGTTAAATGTTAAAGAGATTAAATTTGAAGATGGAGATGAACTTCAAGTTGTTCTAAATACAGAGCTAACAGAAGAATTAAAAGAAGAGGGTAATTATCGTGAACTGATTAGAGCAATCCAGGATCTAAGAAAGAAGAATAATTTAAATCCAAGTGATTTGATTGTTTTGGAAATCGAGACTGATAAAGACGGAGAAGCCCTGATTAATAAATTTAAAGATAGCTTAGAGAAGATGGTTATGACCAAAGAGATAATCTTTAAACAAAATGATGGATACGAAATTAAAATAGATAAATATGTTTTTCAATTAAAATTGACTAATTAATTTATGTACCATATTTACCACACCCATGGGTTGGTCATTGCCTCTCGAGATAGTGGTGAAGCCAACAGAGTTTTAACTCTTTATACCAAAGAGATGGGGCTGGTTAGGGTTTTAGCTCAAGGGATTAGACTAAATAAATCAAAACTGAAGTTTTCCTTACAGCTTTTTTCCTATGCTCATATTGATTTAGTTAGGGGTAAAGACTTTTGGCGACTAACTTCGGCTAGAAGTATAAATACTTTTTCAAAAATAGGATTAAACAAAGATAGAACAATGTTAGTTTTAAGAATCTTTAAACTTTTGGAAAGGTTAAATTCAGTTGAAACTCAAAATGATGACATATTTGAAGATTTAATATTTCTGCTCAATTTTTTGAATAAAGAAGAAATAACAAAAGAAAATTTAGAAGCAGTTGAAATAAACATTGTTTTACGAATATTAAAAAACTTGGGATATATAGGTAATTCCAAAATAGCTTTCAAATATACAGATAATAAGCTGGAAGATAATAATATAAACAACATATTAATTGATCGTAAGGTAATAGTGTCTCATATAAATAAAGCTTTGAGCGAAAGCCAACTGTGATATAATAAAAAGATGGAGGGTCAAAACAAAAATAAAATAGAAGACCTAAAAAGGAATCTATATGATGCCAAGAAGAATAAAATAAACCAGGCTAGAGAGGGGGTTATTCATCCGGTTGAATATGATGTTGAAGAAAGTTGGCAAGAAGAAAAAAAAGAAGATAAAAAGAATAAAAAAGACAGAAAACCACCTCTTTCTATCTTTAAGAAGTTTTTTATCCTAGCCATTGTCTTTTTTGTTGGAGCTATGATTTATGCTGGTTATAATTTTTTTGGGAATGATAAAACTATAGTTTCAGATGAAAAAATAGAAATAAATGTTGTCGGTAATTCCTTTTCAAAAGCTGGTGAAAAATTACCCTTGGAAATAGAGGTAATAAATAATAATAATGCTAATTTAGAGTTATCATATCTTTCGGTTGAATATCCTAAGGGGGCACTTAATGATTGGTCCAACCTAGAGAGATTACCAAGAGATAATATTGGAGTTATTGCTCCTGGTGAAAGAATTGTTAGAAATGTTGAAGTCAAACTTTTTGGGGAAGAAAAATCTGTGACAAATGTTAGAGTCGGTTTGGAATATCATCCGGAAGGATCAAACGCTGTTTTTACCAAAGAAATATATTATCCAGTAACTATCAGCACTGCCCCCCTTTCTTTGTCTTTCGAAGCTCCTAATACAACGGTTTCTAATCAGGCTATAACCTTTAAAGTTGTTGCTACTTTAAATACATCCCTACCAGAAGAAAATCCTATTCTTAAAATGTCTTACCCTAATAATTTCATCTTTGATTCTGCTACCCCTGAACCAAGTTTTGGAAATTCAGTTTGGAGTCTAGAATCTTTAACAACAGAAAAACCTTTAGAGGTAGAGATAAGTGGTAGATTAATGGGGGCTGAGGGTGATGAGCAGGTTTTTCATGCTTACACAGGAACATCAAAAGAAACAACTCCTTCAATTATAGGGGTAAACTACAGTTCTTTGCTTCACAAAATATCTATTAATAAACCATTTTTAAATACAAAAATATTAGTTAATGGGTCAGATCAAAGTGATATTTCGGTGGCTAGTGGAAGTACGGTTGATGTGGATATAGATTGGAGCAATAATTCTTTCGATCCGATTACAGATGGAGAAATTATTGTTAGTCTAAGTGGTAATGTTTTAGATATGGACAGCATTTATTCCCAAGAAGGTTTTTACGATTCACTGTCTAATCAAATAATCTTTAATAAAAGTACAGATGTTAAATTAGCGGAGATAAAACCTGGTCAAGATGGACAATCAAGTTTTACATTTAAAACAGCACCACTGGTTGGTTCCCTTGATTCAGTTAAAGAACCATCTGTAAGTATAAAAGTTAGTGTTAGCGGGCGACAATCTTCTTCTGGCTATGATTATAAAAAACTAAGTGACTTTTTAGAAAAAGTAGTTAAGATAAAAAGTGATTTTCAGATAGCCTCATCTGCCTACTATTACAATGGTGAAATGCCACCTAAGGCTAATGCAGAAACTTCTTATATCATCTCTTGGACACTTTCTAATTCAGCTAACTCTATTTCCAATGCTAAGGCTGTTTCATCTCTACCTATTTATGTTAGTTGGGTTGGTCCAGTAGCTGGGTCAGATGAAAAAATAACATATAACCAAACCAGCAGAGAAGTTACTTGGGATATTGGAAATGTTTCTCCGTATACGGGAATAAAGACAAACAAAGAAGTTTCTTTTGTTATCAAAATTAGGCCATCTCTTTCACAAGTTGAAACAATACCAGTTTTAATGGAGAAGATCTCTTTAATGGGAATAGATACATTTACCAAAACGCAAGTTACAAATTCTGCTAGTCAGATTATGACTAGTCTAAATAATGATCCAAATTATAAACAAATTAGTGGAAAGGTGGTAAAATAAGAAATTATGAATAAAGAAGAAAATGATATTTTAATGGAAAAAATAATATCTCTTTGTAAGAGAAGAGGTTTTATATATCAAGGTTCGGAAATATATGGTGGATTAGGTGGTACTTGGGATTATGGTCCTCTTGGGGTAGCCCTAAAAAACAATATTAAAAATTCTTGGTGGAAAAAGTTTGTTGAATCTAGAGAAGATATGTATGGAACAGATGCAGCTATTTTGATGAATCAAGATGTCTGGAAATCATCAGGACATGTTGATACTTTTACTGATCCATTGGTTGAATGTACTAAGTGCAAACGTCGTTTTAGGGCGGATACTTTAAAGGAGGCGGATAAGTGTGATTTCTGTGGAGCTCTGGTAGGGGAGCCTAAGTTGTTCAACATGATGTTTAAAACGCAAATTGGGGCACTAGAAGACTCCTCATCAACTATTTACTTAAGGCCAGAAACTGCCCAGGGGATGTTTGTTAACTTTAAAAATATAGTGGATTCATTTCACCCTAAGTTACCCTTTGGCTTGGCTCAAATAGGAAAAGCTTTCAGAAATGAAATTACTCCACGTGATTTCATATTTAGAGTCAGAGAGTTTGAACAAATGGAAATAGAATATTTCTTGAGGCCGAAAGATTGGGAAAAACTTTTTGACTACTGGAAAGATGAAACTATGGAGTGGGTTGAAGGAATAGGAATAGATATGAATAAAGTTCATCAGGTAGAGATAGATAAAGATAGTTTAGCCCATTACTCAAAGAGAACAATAGATACAGAATTTGAATTTCCCTTTGGGCAAAAAGAACTTTTTGGTTTGGCCTATAGAACAGATTTTGATCTAAAAAAACACAACTTAACATATATAGATGAAGAATCAAAAGAAAAAATAACACCCCACGTGATTGAGCCATCATTTGGATTAGAAAGAATTATTTTAGCTTTGCTTTTAAGTAGCTATAAAGAAGATGATAAAGGAGAAGAGGGCAGAGCTTATCTATCATTTAAGCCATCTATCGCTCCAGTTATTTGTGCTGTTTCTCCTCTTTTAAAGAACAAGCCTGAACTTCGAGATTATGCTCATTTAATTTATAGACAACTTAAAGATGAATTTGGAAGAGTAATGTGGGATGATAATGGAAACATAGGTAAAAGATATAGAAGGCAGGATGAGATAGGGACACCTTGGTGTATAGTAGTTGATTTTGATTCATTAACTGATGATATGGTGACGATAAGAGATAGAGATACAGGAACCCAAGAGAGAATCAAAAAAGATGAACTTATCAGTTATATAAAAGAAAGATTATAGAGTTAAAAAAATAAAAAGCCATAAAATTATGGCTTTTTATTTTTACCCAAAAATGTGATAATATTTGATTATGCTTAAAATATACAAGAAAAAATATCAAAATGGTTTGCGTGCTTTAGTTATTCCAATGGAAAATAACCCAACAGTTTCGATTATGGCCATGACATCTACTGGTAGTATTCATGAGAATAAGGATAATAATGGAATTTCTCATTTCTTAGAACATTTACATTTTAAAGGAACAAAAAAAAGACTCAATGCAAAAATAATTAGTGAAGAATTTGATAGTATGGGTAGTCTTAATAATGCTTCAACCGATAGTGAGATTACTGCATATTATGCTAAAGGTGATTCGAAGAATTTTTCTAAAATGTTAGATTTAATTTCCGATATGTATTTAAATGCTACTTTCCCCGAAAAAGAAATGGAAAAAGAAAAGGGAGTGATTATAGAAGAAATTAATATGTATGAGGATAGACCTCAAAATCAAGTTGAGGAATTATTAAATAGTTTGCTTTATGGAGACCAACCAATGGGTAGGTCTATAGCAGGAACAAAAGAAAATATTAGAAAGATGACTCGGGCAGATATTTTAGATTACAAAAAGAAAAATTATGTGGCTGAAAAGACATTAGTTGTGGCTGTTGGTAAGGTTGATAAGGAGAAAGCTTTTAAGGAAATAGAGAAAAAATTCAAAGATATTCCTGTATCTAAGGGATTGTTGGCTGTAAAAACAAAAGAAAAACAAGATAAATCTCAGGTCAAAACAAAAAATAAAAAGACAGATCAAACTCACTTATCTTTTGGGTTTAGGGCTTTTTCTTACTTAGATAATAAAAATAGTGCCAAGGTGACCTTGCTGTCTGATATTTTGGGTAAGAGTATGAGTTCAAGACTTTTTCTAAAATTAAGAGGGGAAATGGGGGTAGCCTACTATGTTTCAGCTAATAATTTTACATCAAGAGACTGTGGTTATCTTTCTATCATAGCTGGAGTATCAAATGATAAGCTTAAAGAAGTAATAAAAGAAATTCTTAAAGAATGTAAGAGGATAGCAGAGGAAGGTGTTGACGAGAAAGAACTTAATAAGGTTAAGGCTATTAGAATCAGTTGTTTAAAGATGTCTCTTGAGTCTTCTGATGGTGTAGCATTAGATTATGGTTATCAAGAACTATTAAAAAATGAAACACCTTCTTTGGACGAAAGAATAAGAAGGATAAAAGAAGTAACCACAAAAGACATTCAAAAAATAGCTCAGAAAATATTTAGAAATGATAATTTAAATTTGGCTATTGTCGGTCCAGATTTAGACGAAAAAGAAATTAAAAAAGTTTGTAAATTCTAAAATTATGTTTAAATTATTTAAAAGAAAAAAAAATAAATCTTTTTATCTAACAACCACGTTACCATATATAAACGCTCCCCTACACATGGGGCATGCTCTAGAGTTTATTAGGGCTGATGTAATAGTTCGTTATAAAAAACTATTGGGCTATGATGTATATTTTAACACCGGGACAGACGAACACGGGCAAAAGATATTCCAAAAAGCCAAAGAAAAAGGTGTTTCAGTTATGGATTTTCTAGATGAAAGTTTTAATACTTTTAAAGAACAAATAAAAATTTTTAATTTATCCGAAGGTGCTAATTTTATCAGAACCACAGATGAGAAACATATAAAAATAGCTCAGAGTTTTTGGCAGAGAGTTTACAATAACGGCTATATCTATAAAAAGAAATATAAAACTAAATATTGTATTGGTTGTGAAAGCGAAAAAACTGATTCTGAAATAGAGAATGGTCGTTGCAAAGATCATCCTAATATGGATTTAGAGATGATAGAAGAAGAAAACTATTTCTTTAAGTATTCAGCTTTTGGTGAGAAGTTATTAAATTTCTATCAAAAAAATTCCAATTTTGTTGTTCCTGATTTTCGTTTAAATGAAATTAAGAATTTTGTTAAAAATGGCTTACAAGATTTTTCTATTTCTCGTTTGAAAGAAAAAATGCCTTGGGGAATAGAAGTTCCTGGAGATGATAGTCAAGTTATGTATGTTTGGTTTGATGCTTTGGTAAATTATGTTTCAACCTTGGCAGAGGAAGGTGTTGAAAGTTTAGAAGATCTTGAGAAGTCAGATAATTTTAAAAAATATTGGGTGAATGGAAATCCAACTCAATATTGCGGGAAAGATAATATTCGTTTTCAGAGTGCTATGTGGCAAGCTATGCTTATGGCTGCAAATCTTTCTAATTCAAAACAAATAGTCATTAATGGATTTGTAACAGGGGAAGGTGGAATCAGGATGTCTAAAACCCTTGGTAATTCTTTTGACCCGAGAGATATTGCCCTAGAGTATGGAGTAGATCCTCTTAGATTCTTTATGTTAAAAGAAATTAGTAGTTTTGAAGATAGTCCGTTTACGATAGAGAGGTTTAAGGATGCATACAATTCAGGACTAGCTAATGGACTGGGTAATTTAGTTAGTCGAGTTATGACCATGGCTGTAAACTATGGAGTTAAGCTAAAAGACAAAGATTTGGAATACTGTTATTTCTCTGGTCCAGTTAAAGAACTTGAAGAATTTGATATCAATAAATTCATAAATAAAATATGGACTGAGCTAAGAAGTCTAGATGAGTATATCCAAAGAACTGAGCCATTTAAAAAATATAAAGTTAACCCAAAGGAAGCTCAGCAAGATGTTTATTATCTCTTACTAAATTTATACAAAAATGCTAAAGCTATTGAGCCACTTCTTCCTGAGACATCACTTGAAATACAAAAATTAATCAAAGAAAACAAAAAGCCAGAAAATCCTTTGTTTTTAAGGAAATAAAATGAAACCTAATTACATAGACATTCATTCACATATTAATTTCTCTATTTTTAATGAAGATAGGAAAGAAGTAATTTCTAGAGCCCTAGATAATAAAACTTGGATCATAAACATTGGTACGGAATATAATACTTCTCTTCAAGCTGTGGAAATTAGTAATAAATATAGCGAAGGAGTTTATGCAACGATTGGTTTACATCCAACGCATACCTCTTCCTCTTTTGTTGACCAAGATGAACTCGGAGTTTATTCCAAAGAACAAAATGATGGAGAAGTTTTTGATAAAGAAAAATATAGAAAATTATTTAAGAAAGGAAAAGTTGTAGCTATAGGGGAATGTGGGTTAGATTATTTTCATATTAAAGAAGGGGAGAAAGAAAAACAAATCAAAGCTTTCATTGATCAAGTTGAATTAGCCAATGAACTTAATTTACCCCTGATGCTGCATATTAGAGACAGTGAAGAAGATTTAGAAAGTAGTGCATATCAAGATGCCCTAGAAATATTGAAGAAATATTCCAAGGTTAAGGGGGTGGTTCATTTTTTTGCTGGGACTTTAAAAGATGCTAAAGACTTTTTAGATTTTGGTTTTTATATATCTTTTGCTGGAGTTATAACATATCCTCCCAAAAAGAATAATCCAAGGAATATAGATATGAATTTAATAATTAAAGAGGTTCCCCTTGATAGAATACTGGCTGATACAGATAGTCCATATGTTGCTCCGGTTCCTTATCGTGGAAAAAGGAATGAACCTGTTTATGTTAAAGAAATTGTTAAGAAAATAGCAGAAATCAAAGGATTAGAGGAAGAGTTTTTAGCCCAAAATATATTACAAAATGCAAAAAAGCTGTTTGACTTTTAAGGCTATTTCTGTTAGTATGATACTTGTCTTACTTATCCTTACCCTGAAGTAAGGATACAAAAGGTCCGTAGTAAGACGTATTATAAAGATTATTTATTATTGTAATGGTTAAGAAAAAAATAGAAGATAGCGTTGAAGAAGTCGACGCCAAAATGGGGATTTATGAAGTTGGATATTTGTTAGTTTCAACTATTCCGGAAGAAGGAGTGGGAGAGGAAGTAACAAAATTGAAAGATACTCTTTCAGAGAATGGAGCTTCATTTATATCCGAAGAATTTCCTAAGCTAATAGATTTAGCTTACGAAATGACTCGTTCCATAGAGAACAAGAAGCAGAAGTTTAATAATGGTTATTTTGGTTGGATTAAGTTTGAAACAAGTTCAAGTCAAGCAAAAACCATTAAAGAAATATTAGATAAAGACGAAAGATTAATTCGCTTTATCTTAATAAAGACGGTAAGAGAAAATACCATGTCTATCAAAAGATCCTACGGAAAACAAGATGGATCTAAGAGAAAAATTGCTACAAAAGTAACAAAAGAAGAGTCTGTCTCTATCGATGAGGAAACAATTGATAAAGAAATAGATGCTCTAGTTTCTTAGTTGTAAATAAGTTATAAGATTGTTATAGTGTTAAAGGTAGAACATTATTACTCTAAATAAGAGTTAAGAACCAAAAACTTACTCTCTAAAAATATGTATTTAAACAAAGCATTTTTAATTGGGAATCTAACAAGAGACCCAGAACTAAAAGCTCTACCATCTGGAATAAATGTCTGTTCTTTTTCCATAGCAACTAATCGAGTCTGGAAAGATAAAAATGGTGAAAAACAGGAATCAGCTGATTTCCACAACATTGTAGTCTTTGGCCGACAAGCAGAAACTGTAGCTCAATATATGAAAAAGGGTAGCCAAGTAATGATAGAGGGTAGAATGCAAACTAGATCTTGGGATGACCAAGCAACTAATACAAAAAAATATCGCACTGAGATAATCGCTGATCGAGTTCAATTTGGAACAAACAGTGGTAATAAAGTAGAATCTAAACCAGCAGAGGGTAAACAAGAATCTGAAGAGTTGGAAACTATTGAATATCCAGAAGAGCAGATAAATGTAGAAGATATACCTTTTTAATTCAAGATTATTAATTAAACAAGAATCAGAAAATAAAAATGAAACAGGATTATTTTTCATCAAACAACATAAAACATATTGATTACAAGGATACTGAACTATTGAAAAGATTTCTTTCTCCTTCAGCAAAAATTCTTCCAAGAAAAAGGACAGGAGTAACATCAAAGAATCAAAGAAAACTTGCAGATGCTATCAAGAGATCAAGATTCATGGGTTTATTACCTTACATAGCAAAGTAAATAAAAATCCGACACTATGTCGGATTTTTATTTTAGGTTTAATGATTTCAGAAGTGTCTCTAACTCTTTTCCTTCCACTGATCTATATTCACCCTCTTTAGTATTTTCTAAAAGAATATTCATTATCCTAATTCTTTTAAGATCTAATACTTTATGATGTAAAGCTTCACACATTCTTCTAATTTGTCTTTTCTTTCCCTCGGTTAGTGTAATATAAAAACTGTTTTTATTTTTTCTAATAACCTTGCATTTTTTACTAACATAATTATCAAAATGGACTCCGTTTGACATCAATTCAACAAATTTATCTGAGAAATTAGGTTCTACTTTGACTAAATACTCCTTTTCATGACTAAATCGAGGAGATAGCAGTTTGTCAGTCACTCTTCCATCGTTGGTCATAAGTATTAGACCATGAGAATCTTTGTCTAAGCGTCCAACAGGAAAAACTTTAGTAGGGAACTTGGTAACATCCAAAATGCTCCTACTTCCAGCATCTTTGTTTGTAGAAATACCCACTTTTTTGTTGTAAGCATAATAGACAAGTTTCTCCTTGTTCTTGTCTTCTTTAACTAAAACAATATCCTTTTTTTCTACTTGGCTACCCAAAAGAGCTTTCTTGCCATTGATATAGACCAGACCCTTCTTGATCATTTCATCTGCTCCTTTTCTTGTGGAGTAGTTATTTAAAGCTAAATATTTATTTATTCTAATTGGAAAAGTCATTTTCATTGATTGATTGGAGTTTCTGAAATGGGTTCTTGAAAACGGTCAGCTTCTCTTTTTTTTCTGGCTAACTTTGGAATAAAATAGAAACCAGATGATAATATAAGACCTAGAGCGAGGAATAGATATTTAAAAGGAAAAACTAGAAAGAAAAGAGTAGCTAAAATAGGTGAAATAATATAGGCGACAGGGTTCATATTTCTGAAAATTCCAAGTAGGTTTGCATCTTCTTCCCCGGTGTGTGTAAAGAAATATATATCAGATGTGGTTTGAATAATACTAGCTCCAATCCTTGTAATAAATAATACTATAGCCCAGAGAACCACATTAGGGGTAGAGATAAAAGATATTACTACAGTAGAAATGATAGTTATAGCAAAACCAATATAAAGTAATGACCTTTTTCTTATCTTTTTTTGATCAATTATATACCCAATAGGAAGTCCTAGAAAAACAAATGGAGCAAGCATAACTGTAAATATAATTCCAATTTCCCCCCAATCAAGACCAATGTGCTCGTGTAAATGAATAGGGGTGTAAACGACCATCCAAGCAAAGAAAAACTGCATTAAAAAGCTGATGATAACGATAGCGAACATGTTTCTCTTTGTTTTCAAATACTTGAAAGTCTCTATCAATGGTGTCATCTCGTATGTTTTATCACGAAAAGTTCTAACGGAAATAATTAAACCAGCGGTCATAATTGCTACCATCATAAAAGCAATGATGTAAATTGTTTTATACCCTCCCTCTTGGGTAATTAAAAAGACAGCGATAAGTGGAGCTAGCATCCAGGCGATATTTTCAATTGTTAAATAAGTTCCACGTGTTTTTCCAATAGTTTTTGGATCCCCATAGTGTTCAATAAAAATATCAATGCAAAATAAACTTAAGGTATTAGTTCCGTTAAATAGAATAAAAGCAGAGGTGATAATTATGGAATTAGAAGATAGCACCATAGCTAACAATGATGCCATGTTGATGATTAAGAAAACAATAATCATTTTCTTGTTACCGAAGTTTCTTAAAATTCTAGAGCTTCTAAGTAACATTATTAGAATCAGTAACGAGCTTACGGAATATATTAATCCCACATAATTTTCATTAACAAATTGAGCTAGAAAAGTCGAGTTGATATAGGCAGATAAGGCAATGTGGAGAGAAAAGATAAAAGAAAATATGTATAGTTTTTTAAGTTTGGTTAATTTAAATGACATTTTTAATAATTAGATACTTAATAAAACAGGTATAACGATTGGTCTTTTAGCTGTTTTTTGATATAGGAATTTTGATATGTTGTCTCCTAAAGCTGATTTTACATTATCAAAATTAATAATTCCAGCCCCCTTAGTTTCATCCTCTATTGTTTTTTTAATAATTAATCTAACCTGGTGAAGTAAATCTTGATTTTCTTTAAGGTAAATAAAACCACGAGATATAATATCTGGAGATTTTCTTAGTTTTCCGGTTAGGGCATCTATTGTGGCAATTAAAACGAACATTCCATCTTGAGCTAACATAACCCTATCTCTGATAACAACATCTTGTTCATCTCCTATTGAAAATCCATCAACCATCATAGGATTAGAGGGGGCTTTTTCTTTGCGGACTATTATTTTTTGCCCCTTATCTATTATTTCTATAATAGAACCATTATCTGGTACGACAATATTTTCTTCTGGAATACCCCAAGCCATAGCTAGTTCTTTGTGTTTAACAAGCATTGAGTGGTGTCCATGAATAGGAATAAAGAATTTAGGATGAGTTTTTTGATGTAGCCACTTAACATCTTCTTGGTTTCCGTGACCAGTGGCGTGAACATATTCTTCACTTGTTCGATAGCTTATTATTCTTACTCCATGGCGTGTCAAATTGTCTTTTAGATGTTGAACAGATATTTCATTTCCTGGAACAATAGAAGCTGATAGGATAATAGTATCTCCTTTTCTGATATTAAATTTTTTATGAGTTTTATTGGCCGCTCTGTCTAATGCTGAAAATTCTTCTCCTTGGGCTCCAGTCATCAAGATGACTACTTTATTAGGAGGATAGTTTTCGACTTCTTCAATCGGAATTATTGTTCCTTTTTTAGGTTTAAACAAACCAGCTAATTCACAAACTTCCATATTTGTTTTAACTGATCGCCCATCTATAGCTACTTTTTTACCAAGCGATTCAGCTATTTCTACTATCTTAACCAAGCGGGTAGTATGAGAGGCGAAAGCGGCAATAATTACTCTGCCACTTATTCCTTTGATTAATTTTTCTAGTCCCTGGTGGACTTTTATTTCAGGAAGAGCGAATCCTTCATTTTCTATATTTGTAGAGTCGGTCATTAATAACAAAACTTTTTCTTTATCAAAAAAGGCATATTCTTTTTCTTCTTGAGCTGAGACCTTCCCGTCTATTTGATCGAGTTTGTAGTCTCCAGGGTTAACTATTATCCCATAAGGAGTTTCAATTATTATACCTATTGAATCAGGTACAGTATGGGTAACGGCAAAAAAACGAATGGTCATTTGACCCAACCTTACAACCGAGTTGCTTTCTATTACATTAATTTTAAGAGGTGGAAGGTGGGGGAATTCTTCTTGTCTTTTCTTTATCATTAAAACAGTTAAGTTTCTGGAATAAAGAGGGGGATTACCAATTCTGTCCATGACCAAAGGAATTCCACCGATGTGATCAAGGTGAGCGTGGGTTATGAATATACCTCTTATTTTATCTTTTCTTTCCTCTAAATATGTAGTGTTAGGAATAATATAATCTATTCCTGGAGTATCTTTGGTTTTAAACTGCATTCCGGCGTCTATAACGATAATATCATCTCCTATTTCTATAGCAGTCATGTTCTTTCCGATTTCTTCAACTCCGCCAAGAGGGATTATTCTTATATTTCCTTTTTCTAAAGGAGGGATAGAACTATTTTTGTTTTTAGATATGGTTGGCTTTGGAGAATTAAGGTTAGGGTTTTCAGGGGTTTTAAGTCTTCGTCCGCTTTTTTTACTACCATATTGGTAACTACTGCGAGTTATTTTTTTAGGACCTATTTCTTTTACGCTAGAATAGGCAACTAACTTTTGATTAATTGCTTTAATATTTTCTGGTGTTTTTGTTTTGTGTATGACTCTAATGTTACCGGATTTTTGGTAACTAAATTTAGAGTTTCCTCTAGGTAGAGAACTTTGTTTTTTATCTTTTTCTATCATTTTATTATTTTTTAATGTTTATAAATTATTTTTTGTAAAAATTTTCCAGACCCTATCTGTGTTAGCTGACCAGAGATAGACAGATGAGAAACGGTCTGAAGGGTTAACTATATCATCAAGAGAAACATTGTTTATATTTTTAGTCGTGATGTATAAATATTTAGGAGAATATACAAATATTGCGGGGATGTTATTGGTAAATTCTTTTTGTAATTCCAGATATTTTTTATTTAATTCTTCACTATCATTTTTTTCTTTTATAATAGATTCTAAAATTGAATCAACTTTACGATTATTATACATTGCTATATTAAGACCGGAGTCTGATATCTGCGAGGAGTGCCAGAAGGAATATAGGTCAGTTTGATGATTAATTATTTGACCAAAGAATAATGATTCGTAGTCTCTGTTCCTAATTAGTTGATTCAATTGCCCAGTTTCATATATCTTACTTGTATCAACCTCTATTCCTATTTTTAATAACTGATTTTTTATTAATTCAACTGCCTTTTTCAATTCTGCTGTATTTCCTGTAGTGATACTGAAAGATAGTCTTGTTGTTAATGTTTCTTCTTTTTTATCTTTCTTTATCTTTGTTTCTTTAATTCTAATTCCGTCAGAACCCAAAACCCAACCGTTTTTATCAAGTAATTGATTAGCTTCTTCTATAACAGAATTGTTATAAATATATTCTTTGCTGTTAAAGATAATTTTTTCTGGTATGGGGCTATTAACACTAGCTCCATAGCTATTTAAAACTTGATTTATAATATCTTCTCTATCAATGGACATATCTATAGCTTTCAAAACATTTGAATCATTAAATATTTTATTGTTTTTAGCATTAAAGAATAGTCCAAACAATCTTGGTAGGGTAGTAGAGTAAATAGAAAAATTATCCTTTTTTATATCTGACATTTTTTCTGGACTAATACATCCAGCCTGGGTGATAGTTTTGGATTGTAGGGCTTTTAAAACTTCTTTTTCGCTATCAAATGAAATTACATTAAAGTTCTTTATTAAAGGTTTACCCAAGGTAAAATCATTAAAGCGTTCCAACTCATATTTTTTGGAAAATCCTTCCTCATCTTTGATTACTTTTTTTATCTTAAACGGTCCAGAACCAATAGCTTTGGTGTTATTAAAAGATGAAATACTAAATTCATTAGATCCAACATCTTTCCATAAGGAAGAAGATATAATTCCAATTGTGGTGTTGTTTAGAAAAGAAGAATATGGTTCGGTGGTTGTAAATACTATTGTATGTTCATCTATTTTAGCAACTGAAACACCGTCCCAGCGAGACTTCTGGGGGCTTTTGATTGTAGGGTCTTTTATTTTTTCAATAGTAAACAAGACATCATCGGCAGTTAATTTTTTTCCATTATGGAACTTAGCATCATCTCTTAGGGTAAATGTATATTCTTTGTTGTTTTCTGAGATTGTCGGTAGCGAAACAGCTAAATCCGGAATTAAATTTCCTTGGCTATCCCTTCTCATTAATCCTGAGTAGATTAATGTCGTTAAATCTTTATCGGCGTCAGAGTTAGCGATTACCGGATTAATTAAAGTTGGAGTTCCAATTATTCCTTCGGTAATAGTTCCTCCATTTTTAGGAACTTTTACCATAAACATTCTGTTTAAATTGCTGAATATTATAAACAAAGAAACAAGACAAACAACAAAAGCTATTCCAAAAATAAGGAATTGTTTGCTTGAGAAAGAAACGGCAGCTTCTCTCAGTTCTTCTTTTTTAAAAATATGAAATTTTTTGATTATATGCATAAACAGTCAAAATAAGATAGCAGGGTGGGCTGACTCTTATTTTATTAGAATAGCCAAGAAAGATAAAATAGTGAAAATTATTGCACAGGCTATTGTTAGATAAAAAAGGAATTTTTCAAATCCACGACGAGTAGAATATAAACCTCCGGAACTACCTCCAAAGGCCTCACCTAATCCTGCGTTAGAATTCTGAAGTAAAATAGTCGCAATTAATACGACTGATAGTACAATTTGTATTATCGGTAATGTATTGGTTAAAACTGTCATATGAAGTAAGTATACTATATTTTAGGTTAATTAGCAACCACTA